>JAEDMB010000005.1 GCA_016303235.1 Oscillospiraceae bacterium | reverse complement strand
ACTGTTGATGATATTATTAAACCGATTTATAATTTCAAGGCGGGTATCGAGTAATATTTTCGGGGACTCTGTCCCCGAACCACTGCAAGCCTTTTGAAAAAGGCTTGACCGAAAACTTTTATTCTTTGGAGAAAATAAAAATGTATGAAATTTATGAAATAAAAGAAAACAAAAAGCAGTATCTTGATTTACTGTTACTTGCAGATGAACAGGAAGATATGATAGACCGCTATCTTGAACGTGGTACAATGTTCATTCTTGATGATAACGGAGTTAAAGCAGTATGCGTTATTACAAAAGAAAAAGATAAAACAATTGAAATAAAAAATATAGCTGTAAATCCCGAATATCATAGAAATGGGTATGGCAAAGCTATGATTGAGTATGTTATTAAAAGATATAAAAATAATTATGATATTTTACAGGTCGGAACAGGTGACAGTCCTTTAACTGTACCCTTTTATAAAAAATGCGGATTTACTGAATCTCACAGAATAAAAAATTTCTTTACTGAAAATTATAACCACCCGATTTATGAATGTGGAATTCTGCTTAAAGATATGGTTTATTTCAAATTAAATCTTAAAAATATGGAGGAGTAATATTATTATGAAAAATTTTGTACCTTATGAAAAAATGTCAAAAAAGCAGAAACGTGAAATCGACAGGGAAAAGCGTAATTTATGGAATATGAATCCCGCAACACGCAAATCCGAAAACAAAAAGGCATACAACAGAAAGAAACTCCGCAGAGATTTTGATTCCTCTGCGGAGCTTTTTTTAATATATAATAGGTCTTAACTGTATGCCCTTTAATGCAGATTCAACCGCCTGAGGAATCATTGAAAATTCTGCTACAAGCGATGACGGCTTTTTTACATAATCGTCCTGACGCATAGGGACAAAATAATAGTTTTTCATATTGAATAAAATTCCGAGATTTTTAGCACTTCCCATAAGCGAATCATTTGAGGCTATCGCAAGAACTACCGGCTTACCGCTCCTAAGATGAGATTTTACTGCCATGGTAACTGTACTGTCAGTAATGCTGTTTGCAAGCTTTGAAGCCGTATTTGATGTACAGGGAGCTACTATCATAATATCAGTAAGGCTTTTAGGCCCTATCGGTTCAGCATCAGCAATAGTAGTTATAACCTTGCAACCGCATATATTTTCAAATTTTTTCAGATTATCTTCAGCACTTCCGAAACGTGTTGATATTGACGAGGCATTTTCCGACATTACGGGAATAAGCTCCGCACCCATTTCCCGAAGAATTTCCGCCTGTTTAAATGACTTTTCAAAGGTACAGAATGAACCTGTTACGGCATAGCCTATTTTAAGTCCTGAAAAATCAGTCATAACTGTCACTCCTTTCCTTTATGATATTCTCAATAGTTTCAGCAACTATTTCCCCTGCTGTAACGGGAGCAGTTTTCCCAGGAATACCTAATGCCCATATAGCTTTTATTCCGAGTTCTCCGGCTGATTTGAAATCAACTCCCCCCGGCTTTGATGCCAAATCTATCAGTATTGTTTCATCTCCGAGCTTTTTGAGAGTATCACGGTCAAATATAAGCACGGGAGCAGTATTGAATATAAGATTGTATGATGAATCTATATCAGATTTACTGCATACTTTAAAATTCATAGCCTTAGCCCATGCCATACTTCTGAAGCTTTTTGTCATAACAGTTATATCTGCTCCGAATCCCTTTAAAATTTCCGCAAGAATCTTTCCTATTCTGCCGAATCCTGTTATAAGGATTTTACTGTTGCTCAGAGTAACAGGAAGTTCCTCTATTGCAATATATACAGCTCCTTCCGCTGTCGGAACTGCATTAAGTATATTAAGCTCATCTCTTTCCATATAGTCATAAACTTCATTTCCGCCGAAAAGATTTCTGAAACTGTCATCTGCCTTTCCGCAGAATATAACAGTATTTTCGTTAATATGATTTTTAATGCTTTCAGGCATAAGCAGACTTTCGGAAAAAGGTGTATTTATATATTTTCCGTCCTTTAAAGGCGGAACAGGAAATACAGCAAAATCAAAAATACATTCAGGATTTTTATATTCAGAAAATATTTTAAGATTATCCGGTATATATTGTCTTTCAAATCCCGCAAAGCTTACATCAAAATTTTCAGCAAGATATTTTCCGCAGTAAATCTGCCTTAAATCACCGCCCGCTATAAGAATACTTTTTTTATTCATAAATATTCTCCATTCAAATAACAGTTATTATCAGTTTTTATAAATCGGGTATCTGCTATATATTATGTAAAATCCGTGTTTTTTGTTACGGATTTGCTGTTTCTTATTTTTTTAAAAAATTATTTTTAAAAAATGTTTGTATTTTGTGAGAATCTGTGTTATAATGGTTTAAACAATATTTTACGAAAGGATTTGATTAATTTGGAAAATAAAAAAGGCTTTTCTGTACTTAAATTTTTTATAACTATCATATGTATAATATTCATTGCACTTTCCCTTGCTGTAAACATTATGTTCAATCAGAAACATTCCCCCAATGTATTCGGATATTATATTTATCTTCTGAACAATCAGGATATGGGAAATCTTCTCCCCCAGGGCACTGCCCTAATTTCAAAGGAAGCTGACGGTCTTGAAATCAAACAGGGCGATATTATTCTCTGCCATCTCAATGAAAGCGATGAAGTTATTATAAGGACAGTCTATAAAACTGTTGCCAATGAATCAGACGGTTCGGAAGTTTACTATCTTTCAACGGCAAACGCTCAGGACGACAATTCCGTTACGGATTTTATACCAAGAGAAAATATTCTTGCTCTCTGCACAGGCTATCCGCAGAATATAAATCTCGGACGCTGGATTAATTTCACCCTTAACATAAAGGGAATTATTATTCAGCTTATACTGCCGAGCATTATTCTTGTAATATTCCTTATAGCAAAAATCGCATCTTCAAAGGACGATGAAGAAGATGAAGAAGATAATATTCCGGAAGAAAAACATTCAAAGCCAAATCCTGCCCCGACTTTCAAGGCAAGCGATATAAAGGAAACTCCGCTTTTCGTTGACCCCACTCCTCAGGATTATACTACTGATGAGCTTGAACGCAAAAAACAGTCTATCGCCGAACATTTCAGCCATAAGGAAGTAAATCCAAATTCACCCTATCAGAAAGAAAAGGAAAGAACTATGCAGTTCAAGGCTTTAAGAGAGGCTGAAAATACTGCAAAGCTTGAGGCTCAGAAGAAAAATCAGGTTGATGTTACAGAAATGTTCTCTGCTCCGAAAAATATCTCACACGAAAAAACTCCTGCTGATACTCTCCGTGAGGAAATGCAGAAACATTCTGCTGAAACTGAAAAGCCGGTTGTCAAAAAAACTGCTCCGAAGCCTGTTGCTCCGAGAAAGTCAACTACTCCTGATATCGGAGATATTATCAAGAAATCCGAAAACAACGCAAAAAAGAAAAATGTCAGCAATATGTCTGTTGACGACCTCCTTCAGCTAATCGAGGACGAAAAAAATAAACTTTAAAAATTTATAAGGCGGTCTGCAAAACAGACCGTCTTTTATAATAAAGGAGATTTATATTTTGAAAAAATCCATATTATTCAATTCTGCTAAAATTTCACTCGGGTGCGTTGTGGCAATAATTATATCCACACTTCTTAATCTTAAATACGGACTGACAGCCGGACTTCTGACAGTATTAAGTATTCAGGACACAAAAAGGGAAACTCTTAAAACTGCTCTTAAAAGACTGTACGCTTTTTTCTTTGCGTTTGCAGTATCTGTGATATGCTTTAAGCTTATGGGCTACAATGCACTTTCATTCGGAGTATATCTTTTTATATTTGTAAATATATGCTTTATAATGGACTGGAAAATTGCAATCGTTCCTGTATCTGTTCTTGTAACGCATCTTATATCCGAAAAAAGTACAGATATTATGCTTATAATCAATGAATTTCTTCTTTTTGCAATCGGTGCGGGAACAGGTATGCTTGTAAATATGCACCTCCATAAGGATAATGAAAAAATGTCAGTCTGCCGTGAAAATCTTGACTCGGAAATAAAAGCTGTTCTTGAAAGAATGTCAGTAAGGATTCTTTCTGCTGATAAATCTGATTACAGCGGTGACTGTTTCAAAAAACTTGATTCCCTTATGTTTGAAGCTCAGAAAACTGCACGTGAAAACTACGACAACAGTCTTAAAAATCCTCAGACATATGATATTGAATATCTTGAAATGCGTAAAAAGCAGTGCAGTATACTGTATGAAATGTACAAAAGCATTATCAGAATGAATACTCCACCCGAACAGGCTCTCATAATATCTGATTTTCTAAAAAAAACCGCTGTTGAATACCATGAAAAAAATGATGTCAGAAATCTTATTGAAAATCTTGAAAAAATATTTACTGAAATGCAATATCAGCCTATGCCTGCTGAACGTCCGGAATTTGAAAACCGTGCCGTACTCTATTCATTTATGCTGTTATTAAAAGAGTTTCTCTGCCTCAAATACGAATTTGTATGCAAAATAAATCCGGATTTTGTTGAAAAGGAAAAAAAATAACGTCAGTTAAATGAAAGTTTTATGATAATGTTGATTTTTTATAATATATATGTTATAATGAAAATAATTTCTAAAATTTATTAAAAAAGGAGAATAATATTCATGTGTGGTATAGTTGGTTATGTAGGTTACAGAGAGGCAAGCGATATTCTTATTGACGCTCTTTCAAAGCTTGAATACAGGGGATATGATTCAGCCGGTATTGCTGTTTTCGATAAAGGTGAAATAAAGGTTGCAAAGTCAAAGGGCAGACTTAAAGACCTTGTTGCAAAAATGGAAAAAGAAGGCAAGCCTTCCGGTTGTTCCGGAATAGGTCATACAAGATGGGCTACTCATGGCGAACCTTCTGACAAAAATTCTCACCCCCATGAGGGAGGCCGTGTTACAATAGTTCACAACGGTATTATTGAAAATTACAAGGCTCTTAAAGATTTCCTTGTAAAAGAGGGCAGATGTTTCAAAAGCGATACAGATACAGAAGTTGTTGCACAGCTCCTTGACTATTACTACGACGGCGACCCCGTTTCCACAATAGCAAGCGTTACAAAGGAACTTGAGGGTTCTTATGCTCTCGGAATAGTATTTGCAGATTTCCCTGATACCGTTTTTGCTGTCAGAAAGGAAAGCCCGCTTATAGTAGGCGTAGGAGAAAATGAAAGCTTTATCGCTTCAGATGTTCCTGCAATTCTGAAATATACAAGAAATTACTATCTTCTTGAACATGATGAAATTGCTGTTTTAAGCAAGGATAAAGCCTGCATATATGACCTGCATTACAACAAAATCGACAAGGAACTTAAAACTGCTGACTGGGATATGGATTCTGCCGAAAAAGGCGGTTATGAACATTTTATGCTTAAGGAAATCTTTGAACAGCCTACCGCAATAAAAACTACTTTAACTCCAAGAATTTCTGACGGTCTGCCGAATCTCGAAGAATGTGGCATAACTTTAGAAAAACTCAATAAATTCCGTCAGATTTTCATAGTTGCATGCGGTACTGCCATGCATGCGGGCATGGTCGGAAAGTATGTTATTGAAAAGCTTGCAAGAGTTCCTGTTATAGTTGATATTGCATCAGAATTCAGATACAGGGAACCAATAGTTACAAAAGATGACCTTGTAATTATTATATCGCAGTCCGGCGAAACTGCTGACAGCAGAGCTGCTCTCGAACTTTCAAAGGAACTCGGTGCTGAAACTCTTGCAATTGTAAACGTAAAGGGCAGTACCATTGCAAGAGAGGCTGATATGGTTATATATACTCATGCAGGCCCCGAAATTGCCGTAGCATCTACTAAGGCTTATATGGTTCAGATTTCTGTTATGTATCTGATTGCTTTTGAAATTGCTCTTGCAAAAAATATGATTACTGCTGAAGAATGTAAACGCCTTACATCTATGCTTATGGAAATTCCCGATACTATACAGAATATTCTCAGAAATATTGAAGAAACCCAGTACATAGCATCAGGTCTTATAAATGCTGACAGTCTTCTTTATATAGGCAGAGGTCTTGACTATGCTTTAAGCATGGAGGGTTCTCTCAAGCTCAAGGAAGTTTCATATATTCACTCCGAATCATATGCTGCCGGTGAACTTAAGCATGGCACTATATCTCTTATAAGCGAGGGTATGCCTGTTATTGCCGTTGCAACACAGAAAAATCTTTTTGAAAAAACTATAAGCAATATAAAGGAAGTAAAGGCAAGAGGTGCTAAAGTTGTCCTTATATGCCGTGAAAGCTATCAGCCGGAGGAAAATCTTGCTGATTACTGTTTCAAAATTCCGGAAACTGATGACCTTCTTATGCCTATGCCGGCAGTTGTACCGCTTCAGCTTATCGCATACTATACAGCCGTTTTAAAAGGAAATGATGTTGACAAGCCGAGGAATCTTGCTAAATCCGTTACTGTCGAATAAATTCCGGAAAGAGTTGAAAATAAAATGATTGTCAAAAAAATTGCATCTGCTTTTACGGCTCTTGCCGTTTCATGTGTATGTTTACCGTCCTTTGCTGTATATGCCGAAGATGAACTCATTTCATCAGGCGATTATCAGTATTCTGTTAAAGACGGCGAGGCATGTCTGGAATCCTATACCGGAACTGATACAAATGTAATTATCCCTGATACTATTGACGGAAATATTATTACATCTCTTGGTGATACTTTTCATGATACTGAAATAGTATCAGTGACATTTAACAGCACTATTGATGATATTAATGAAAATACCTTCATAAACTGCTATTTTCTTACCGAAATAAATGTTCCTGATGAAAATAAGTTCTTTGAATCAAAAGACGGTATTCTTTTTGAAGATGATATGAAAACGCTTTTATGCTATCCGTCAGCAAAGGAAGGGGATTCCTATGAAATTCCGGAAGGCGTTACGGATATAGGCATAGCAGCATTTTATGAAACAAAACTTCAGAAAATAAAATTCCCCTCCACCCTTGAATATATAGACCGTCACGGTATATCATATAATCAGCGTCTTACTGATGCTGATTTAAGCAATACTGTTCTTGTCGGAGTCGGAGAAATGTCATTTGCCGGTAATACTTCACTTAAAAATATCAGTTTTCCCGATACACTTTATGAAATAGACGGCGGAGCTTTTGCACAGTGCGTTTCACTTGAAAATGTGACTCTCCCCGAAAATCTCGGAATAATCGGTCAGAATGCTTTTGCAGGCACGTCTCTTACTGAAATAACTATTCCGGCATCTGTTGAGGATATCGGATATTCAGCTTTCGGATATGATGAAAACCTCCAGCCAGTTGACGGATTTATTATAAAAGGCGTATCAGGTTCAATCGCACAGGTATATGCCACAGATACCGATGAGGAATATGAATATAAAAACGATTTTACTTTTATCGCTACTGACAGTCAGGAATATGAAGAGCTTGAGGGTATTCCTTTCGGTGATTTTGAATATGCCGAAAAGGACGGAGAGGCTTATATAACTCTTTGCAGTTCCTCTGAAAAAAATATTGAAATTCCGGCTGAAATAAACGGTCTGCCTGTTACAGTTATATACGGAATGGCTTTCTGTCAGTCGGGTGCGGAAACTGTAAAGCTTCCCGATACGCTTAAGCGTATCGAAATTATGGCTTTCTACGACTGCGATTCACTTAAAAGCATAGATATTCCAGAGGGTACAGAGGAAATTATGGCACAGTCATTCTATCAGTGCGACAGCCTCACAGAAATAAATATTCCTTCTACATGCTCCGAAATAGGCAGTAATGCATTCGCATCATGCAAAAATCTTTCAGCAATAAATGTAGCTGAAGGAAATACTGTATATAAATCAGAAAACGGAATACTTTTCAGTGCAGACGGCACAGAGCTTGTCAAATACCCTGACGGTAAGGACAGCTTTTATAAAGTTCCCGACAATGTAAAAAGCATTGCTGATTATGCTTTCAGCGAAAATCCAAATATTACTGAAGTAGACCTCAATAAGGTGGAAAGTATCGGAATTGATTCTTTCTCATTCTGTGACAATCTTAAAAAAGTATCAGCTGATAAACTGAAATCCATTGGCGAATATGCTTTATATGAATGTACTGAACTGACAGAATTAAAACTTCCTTCAACGCTTGAAACTGTCGGACAGTATGCTGTATATCAGTGTCCGAAACTTCTTTCGGTACGTACCGGAAATAATATCACAGAAATTAATGAATGTGCTTTCGGATATATTTACGATGAAGCAAACAGCACTAATCTTAAATTAGCGGATTTTGTAATATATGCCGAAAAAGATTCCGGCGGTGCAAGATATGCTGAAACATGCGGTTTTGAAACTGTATCGGGAACTGTTCAGATTGGAAGTCGCATTGTAAACAAAGTATTTCTCATTGTTGTATCTTCCGGCGCAGGAGCTGTTATAATTGCACTGATTATTACGGCAATAATAAAATCTTCAAGGAAAAAGAAAAAAACACCGAAGGAGAACAATATATGAATTTCAAAAAAATTGCTGTCCTTATAATTTCTGCTGTCACTGCACTTTCATCACTGACTGCAATGTCTGCTTTTGCAGAAGTTACCGCCGAAAATGAAAATCAGTTCTCTGACGGAATGGTTGTGTATGAAAAAATTAAAAACGGCATAAAAGTAGTTAAATGCGATTCATCGCTTACGGAACTGAAAATTTCCGACAAGGTAAACGGATATGATGTCATTGAAATCGGCGAAAAGGCATTCAGCGGAATTGAAAAGCTTAAATCTGTAACTCTGCCGGATTCAGTAAAAAATATAGGCAAATATGCTTTCAGCAACTGCCTTTCACTTGAAAGCGTTGAACTTCCGGAAAATATAACTGAACTTCCGGAGGGACTTTTCGCAAATTGTCAGTATCTCTCCGATGTTGATATTCCTGACAATGTAACTGTTGTCGGAATGGGTGCTTTTATGAACTGCTTTTCACTCACTGAACTTGAACTTCCGGAAAGCATTATAAGCCTTGAGGATTATGCTCTTAATAACTGCTATGGTATAAAATCCCTTGAACTTCCTGCAAATCTTGAAAATATCGGAAATCTTGCTCTTGGCGGATTATACAGCCTTACTGAACTTAAAATAGATTCCGGAAATGACAGTTTCAAAATTGAGGACAATATCCTTTATGATACCGACAAAAAAACCCTTTATCTTTCAACTGATATTGAAATAGCGGGAGAGCTTTCTATTCCGGATACAGTAACATCAATAGAGGGCTATGCATTTTCTGGCTGTGACAATATAACATCTGTTATAATTCCGGCAAGTGTAAAAAGAATAGGAAATGACGCTTTCAGCTACTGCTCATCGCTTAAAGAAGTAAAATTCAGTGAGGGCGTTGAGGAAATAGGAAACTACGCTTTTCAGTATGACAAATCAATTGAAAGCATATCACTGCCTACTACTGTGAGGAAAATCGGTGCGGGAGCTTTTGCGAATAACCTTTCACTGACATCTGTTATAATTCCGGAGGGCGTTTCAAGTATAGGTTCAGCATCATTTTTCAACTGTCCATTGCTTAACAATGTAAGTCTGCCAAGCACTGTCCAGAATATAGGAGAATATGCTCTCGGATTCGTTGAAAATTCCGATTCCTCCGATGCTGTATTAAAAGAAGGATTTTCAATGAGTATTTTCTCCGATTCCCCTGCAAAGGATTACGCAAAAACTAACGGAATAAATTATGATACTGTTGATTTTAATCTTAAATCACTGATATTTATAGTTGTATGTGTTGTTATACTTTTTATAGTAATAGCCTTTGCCATAAGAATTATGAAAAAAAGCTCCGTTCCTAAAAAGTCCAAAAATGAAAATCCTGATACTCCCGATGAAAATTATAAAAGTATTATTGATGATGACAATTCTGATAAATAGCTGAAAAAACGGGTTACCGCAAAGGGTAGCCCGTTAATTTTTTGATTAAAGATTTTCTTCAAGGAATTTTTTAAGCTCCGACACAGCAGATTCTTCATCTTCACCGTCCGCCGTGATTTTTATTTCAGAACCGCATTTAATGCCAAGTCCCATTACTGCAAAAAGCTTTTTGCAGTCCGCTGACTTTTCACCGTATATTAATTTTACTGATGATTTGAAATTTCCTGCCTTTTTTACAAGCAGACCTGCCGGTCTTGCATGTATTCCGTTTTCATCTTTTATAATATAGCTTAATTCTTTCATATTAATATCTCCTGTAATTTTTTTTACTGCTATATTATCTGCTGATTTTCCGGAATTATTTATTTATCTCTATACTGAAATTTCCGTCTGTATCAACTTTAAGGCGGAGGGTTTTGATATACTTGTTATAGAAAACTTCAGTTTCCTTTTCGCTTGCACTGATTTTAGCATCAGTATAAATCTGACGGGCAAGCTCCTTTCCGTTATGATTAAGAATATCAGGGATATATTTTTCAAGCTCGCTGAAAAGAACTGCTTTTTTAAGTTCTTCCGTATTGCCGGTACAGAAATCATCTATTGAACAGGAATATATATTATGTTCAGAAAGAGCGTCCTTTATTGCCTGACCGCATTTTGAATATTCATACATTACAAGGAATGATGCATCGGGAAGTGAAGAAATAAGTCCCCAGTAATCGGAATCACTCGAAACAAGTATGAATGATGATATGTTATTCTGATAATAGTCACGGCATACTCCAGCAGTCATCTGAATATCTACAAGGGATTTATGGTCAGTAACTCTTGATACTTCAACATGTTCCACCGGAATTTTTGTAAACCTTTCGAGCCAGTCCCAACCGCTTGTTGTATGGTAATCATCATATAATATAATTTTATCAATTTTGGCAAGTTCGTCCTGATTGAGATTTTTAAGAACTCCATAAAGCTTGTATACATCTGAATTTTCGCAGTCAACGACAATTTCACATTTAAAGCTTTTATTTATAAAATCATAGATATTATCCTTTGTTTCATCATGAGCGTCCTTGAACTTGCTTCTGTCCTGAAAATAATCGCCATGCATTCCGTATATAACACTCAGAAATTTTCCGTCTGTATATAAAATACTTCCGTAATCCTTAGGTTCCCAGTGAATATATACCTGAAAAGGATAATAATCAATATGACTCATATATTTTTCAAATTCGCCTTTTATAACATTAGGCTTTGTATATTTTGGTATTACAAATAAATCCTTGATATATTCCCAGTTTATCCAGTCATGAAAAAGTCCTGCACACTTGTCAATATTTTCATTTATCATTCTTGTAAAATCCAGCATATACTTTTCAGAACGGTAATTTGTATGAATAATAGGATAACCCCATTCTTCAAGCTTTTTGATATTGTCATAGTCATACCATTCAATATTGTTGAGGTTCTGAAGATTAAATCTCATAGCATCATCTGTTTTCTTGAATTTCTGCATAAGGACTGTCCTCAGCTTGCAGAGATAGCGTATTGCTGTAGCATTTTTATCCTGATAGAGTCTTTCAAGAAGTTCATGACACTCCTCGTCATAGCACTGTTTTACAATATGCTTGCGTACACCTATAAGATAGGATATTGTAGCAACCAAATCTTTTGTATCAACTGTCATTTTTTTCTGATTCCTTTCATTATTTTTATTTATTTTAATCCGGAATTGCTCCGGAAAAAATTCCTTATTATTTTGTGATATTTTACAAAAATTCAAATATATATTTGTAAGTATCCAATAAAAATTTTTTAAATTACAAGTCATCTATAACAATATGTTTGACTTATTTTTTCAAATAGGATATAATTAATATCTGATGTAAACTATTAATGGGAGGCAATTTATATGTTAAAAAATAATACCGGTAAGCCATATGTCAGTGCAACTGAAGAAATGGTTACCAGAATAACTCTCGATGCTATGAAAAATAACAATGAAGGGGTAACGGAATATCCTATTCTTAATTTTGACGAAAGAGCTTTGAATCTTCTATGTCAGGGAATAAGGGAAACTCTTAAACACAGCAATCTAAAACCTGCCGGAGGAAAAGCATACAAAATATTAAAGAGATTTTTTGATATAATTCTTTCCGGACTTGCTCTTGCTATTCTTATAATTCCAATGGGTGCAACAGCACTTGCAATATATATTGATGACAAGGGAAATCCCTTTTTTTCACAGATAAGGCTTACTGAAAACGGCAGACCTTTTAAAATGTACAAATTCCGTTCTATGTGTATCGATGCAGAAGAAAAATTTGCAGAAGTTCAGAAATCCAATCAGACGGACGGTATTGCATTCAAAAGCGACAACGACCCGAGAATTACTAAAATAGGACATTTTATCCGCAAAACTTCAATAGATGAACTCCCACAGCTCTGGAACGTCCTCAAGGGCGATATGTCCATTATAGGGCCACGTCCGCCTCTGCCCCGTGAAGTGGTTCTGTATACTCCCCACCAGATGGAACGCCTTACCGTAAAAGGTGGGCTTGCATGCATTTGTCAGTGTGAAGGCAGAAGTGATATGAGCTTTGATGAATGGGTTGAATCTGATATAAAATACATAAAGGAACGTTCCCTGAAACTTGACCTGAATCTGATATTAAAAACCATCTCGGCAGTATTAAAGAGAAAAGGTGCAAAATAATTCCATTAATCCTATTATATATTATACTTTTATTATGTATATAATATTATGCTTTTGTGAAAAAATGCGGAAAACTCTATTCTGCAACAATATCCTCAAATATTCCGCTTACGGCTCTGCATAAATCATCAGGAGATATATTTATCTGTGTTCCTATACGCCCTCCGCTGATAATAATTTCACTGAAATTTTCAGCACTGTTATGTATAACAGTTTTATACTGCTTTTTCATTCCTATGGGAGTACAGCCTCCCCTTATATAGCCTGTCACCTTGTTTATATCCTTGACGTGAAGAAGCTCAACCGATTTTTCTCCGACTGATTTTGATGCTTTTTTAAGGTCAATGCTTTTGTCAACCGGAAGTACAAATACAAAATATTCACCGCTTTTCCCACGGCATACTATTGTTTTAAAGCTTTTTTCATAAGGCTGTCCGAGCATATCCGCAATCTGCATACCGTCTGTAAATTCATCGCACTGATATGTATTGAGAGTATATTTTATTTTCAGCCTGTCAAGAATACGCATAGCATTTGTTTTAACTTCTTTTGCCATAAAAAAAATTTACCGCCTTTCATTTTTTCAATTTATTATAATGTTTTTTAAGATAAAAGTCAACCGTCAATTCAGAAAATAAGGGAGGAATTATGTCAATCGGTACTATAATAACCGCAACTGTGCTTATTGCAGTAATTATTATAATTATTGCAAAAATGATTAAGGACAAAAAATCAGGAAAATCATCATGTAACTGCGGAAACTGTCCCTATTCGGGACAGTGCCACAGAAAGAAGAAATAAAATTATTTTTTCAGTCATGACGCTGATTTTTGTTTGAATACATTTCACAGAATCTCCCCGCAAATGACGGTTTTTCAAGATGTGAAGTGTCTCCGAATGAATTTAATCTGAAATATGCAGTTCCCTCACGTCTTTCTTCAGTAATCAAAGTTGTTACAGATGCAGGCGGTGCTATAAATCCATGCCATAATACCATGGGCGATATTCCCAGAAGATGACCGAGCATAACGCACTGAACTCCGAAATGACAGAAAAATACAACAGTATCTTCATTAGGATTTACTGCATTGTATATATTTCCCTCACGCTTATATCCATGATTTTCAAGAATTTCATCAAGACCGTTATTTACTTCATCTATGCCGGATTTCATTCCAGCATTTTTCATATCCGGAGCTTCATACCATTTATTTTTATCATAGTATTCCGGAACGGCTGTCCATTCGGCAGGGAGCATATCCCATGTTACAGGGCGGTCATCTATTTTTATATCAAATTCCCTCAACCATTCAAGAACCTTTGCAGTGCGTCCGCACTTTTTAAGAGTACATGATGCCGTATCCTTTGCACGCCCAAGCGGTGAAACGTAAAAATTTTTTATATTCATACCGGAAATTCTTTCTGAAAGCAGTTCAGCCTCTTTCCAGCCTGTCGGAGTAAGAGAATCGACAGTATAATCGGGGTCGCCGTGTCTTATGATAATAAGTTTCATTTTTCAGTTTCCTTTCTTAAATTACTATCCTTAATAATATTCAAATTTGCCTGATGTACAGTTTATACATGCCGTAATACCATGTTCAGCAATATGGTCTGATATATTATTATTCATATATCCGCAAAGTTCAATAATACATTCATCTTTATCGTTAAGAGATATATCAATATAAGAAATACTAATCTGATTTTTTATATCCTCAATGCTTACGCTTATATCTTCACTTTCGTAACATTCTTTTACCATATTACAAAGTTCATCAGATATTTTTTCTGTATTGCTGTATAAATAGTCAAGACCTCTGAAATATATATCTTTTTTATTTTCATCATAATCATTGATTATAAGTTCATCGATAGTATCGTTTCTGAATTTTGGAAGATTCATTTCAACAAGTTCAATGCAGTTTCTTAAAGAATCCTTTTCAAAGTACATTCTGCCATATGTTGCGTCCTCTATAATCAAATCAGAGATATATTTTTCACGGTATTCCTTTTCACGCTGTCTGCGTTTCTTTTCGTCATGACGGAATGTAATTTCACAGACTGTAATTGTTATTACCCACCATAATATTATCAGAATCAGTGCCGTGAATACATCTGCACGTATACCCATATGACATAGTATCAATATGATAACCCATACAAGAATAAAAAACATTGTAATTTTATCACGCATATTAAAATATCCTATTATATGAAATCGGGCGGAATTTTTTAAAAATTCCGCCCTTAAAAATTGTTATACCGGAAGTTCCTTTATAATATTTGCGAGATACTGCTGAATAGCAAGAGCATCATTCGCATTAAGACCGTTTCCGTTGCTCTGAACATCGCCGTTTAAAAGTCCCTGAGGTTCAAGGCTGTTATTTTTTGAATCTCCTACATATGCCGAAACTGCTACGGCATCGGCAATATCAACGTTTCCGTCAAGATTTGCATCACCATAAAGAATATTTCCGTCTGACGGAGGTTCTTCGCCCCATACAAGCTTATCATCAACATATACCGGAATATATTCAGTAAGCAGAAGTTCATCTTCTGAAAGAATTATTCCCTGACGGCTGTAATCATTTTCGGGATTCCAGTTAGTTTCATAATTTTCGTCCATATCTGCAATAAGTCCGAAATGGAATACTCTTTTGCCGTAAAATTCACAGCCTTCCCATGATATTTCAACGTAATACATTCCGTCATCATTCCACTTGACAGGCTTTGAAATCGTTGCAAAGGATTCACCGTTAGTATTTGCATTTTCCTCATCATAGAATATATCAACCTGAACATCGTCAACAGTCTGCCCTGCTTTTATAAGTTCGCTTATATCAAAGAAATATCTGCATTTTATATTGTCAACGTATCTGGGTGGTATTGATGTATCATTATACACCATAACTTCTATCTGTGAACGTGCTGTATTTTCCTGAACAGCTCTTGCAGTTATATAAAATTCATTGATTTCGCCTTTCATACTCTCCTCACTCGGAGGGAAGTTTTCAAGCGGTTCATCGCCTCTTGCCTTGCCGTAATATTTATAAAGACCTGCACAAGCTCCTACAAATCCGGCATTATAGTCAACAGCAACTTCGTTATAGATATAATCCTTTGTTTCATCACGGTGATAGTCGTCTGAATCAGGACCTCCGACCAATGCACCCCATAATACATGAGTCTGGTCTGCGGGTTCGTCCATATTGAGAGTTTTTGAACCATGTGAGGCTCTGTGATGAGGGTGACTTGCACCGTTTTCGAGGTCATAGCCTACTATATATGCTCTGTTCATAGGGTTATCGCCCATTATATATTCCATCTGACCTTTTGACCAATCCGCAAATGTATAATCGCCTGTTTCCTTAGCATATACCAATGCACAAAGCTGTGCAGCTGTATCATATCTTGCTGAACCGTATTCATTCAGCATTGAAAAGCCTGCCGGAGTTTTAGCAAGCCATGCACCGTCAACTTCAGAAAGACTTTCAATTTCTTCAGCCGTTATGGTTGTATTCCAGAGTGTATCATCAAGTCCGAAATACTTATGACCTGTTACTGTTACATCAAAATCAACATTTTCGGCATCAGCCGGTCGCATACCTGCCCAGTATTCAAGATTCCAGCGGAATATATACCAGTCACGTCTTATATTTGTTATAGGTGCGAGCTTTGCAAAAACTCCGCCCCATACTGTATCCCAGCAGTGTACCCATATATTCTGCCAGCAGTTTCCTGTATCCTTTATGATTCTTTTAAGATAGCCTGTATACGGGTGAGCTCCCATATCTCCTGTAACCGTTTCATCAACAGCAATAATATCTTCGATATAGTCATAGTTTCCGGTACATTCATAAAGCCATACCGCTGCCCACGCAAGTTCATCATAATCATAACTTGATGTATAAAATCCGCCGTCATATCCGAGACTTGTTACAACGCAGTCATCTTCTTCCGTATGGGTTTTAACAGCAAATTCATACATTTTTATTGCAGTATCAAGACTCTGCTTTGCGTATTCGGGTTCAGTATCCTTGAAATTAAGATAATTCACCGCAAGTGATGCCGAAACGCCTGCACACATATCAGATGCGGGAGTTTCTTCCGTTGCGAAATAAGCAGGTCTTGCATAGTCAAGAAGATTTTCGTTCTGAAGTTCCGGAGTAAGCCAGTAGTTATGGTCAATATTTCCCTCGCCTACCTGATAGCAGAATGCAAGTATATCGCCGTTTTCATCAAAATATGTGCATTTCAGATAGTAGTCATTGAACCAGTGGAGAATATCTTCTATATGCCACTGCTGACCGGAATCAACATATGCATCACGAAATTCATAATATCCCCAGCCAAGCGTAGAAGCCGCATAACTTCCTGGCAAACAGAATTTTACACAGTCACCTGCATCATGCATACCTCCCGAAACATCAATAGTTCCGTCGCCGTCAGGGTCAAGAATATCCCTGTTTTTGTCAATAAATTCCTGAGAAAGATTAGTTCCCTTAAAATCCTCTCCCATTGGCTTAAGCGGTACTTTTGCATCTTCAACATGGCAGTCGCCACGCCATTCAAGATTACCGTCTGTTATACCGTATCCGCATTTATTCGCATCATAGAAATAAAGCGACATCTGCAGGGCTTTTGCAAAATTGCTGTCAACAGCAGGTGATGTTTCACCTGCCGTTGAACACATAGGAACTGAAGTCAAGCAAAATGCAACGCCTGCCGTAAGAGCCAATACTTTCTGACATATTTTTTTAATTTTCACGGCAGTATCTCCTTAATCAGACAGGAAGTTCTTTTACAACATTTGCAAGATACTGCTGTATTGCAAGAGCATCATTTGCAGTTACACCGTCTCCGACAGCCTGAACATCAGCATTTTTAAGAGCCTCAGCAGAAAGTGTATTTTTAGCTCCGTCACCTACATAAGATGCAACTGCAACAGCATCAGCAATATCAACGTTTCCGTCAAGATTTACATCACCGTACAAAACATCTGAAACAGTTGTTGAAGTTGTTGGTTCTGTTGAAGTAGTAGGTTCAGTTGAAGTTGTTGGTTCTGTCGGGTCTGTATCAGAAAGCTTGTACAAATCTGCCGGAAGTTCATCAAGGGTTATGCAGTAATCACTGTTGTAAATTTCATTAAGGTTGTCAGCGTCCTGATAGCGTTCACTCATAAGGTGTTCGCCGTACCACGGGCAGAAATAGAGCCAGCCTGCATTTTCAACAGTAAGGTTATCAACGGACGGAATTGTATCGTTTTCAGCCATTGCAACCATTTTTTTACCGTCTGTAAGTTCAACAAGGTAATTGTATATAGCTGAAATTGCACTCAGATTAGGGCCTGATGTAAGTCCGTCATCTCTGTTGTAGTCAACGTTGTACTTGTCGTATGCAACTATGTCAACATATTCATCGCCCGGATACCATGTAGGTGAATTGCTGTAATTATAGCTGTTATATTCCCAGATTATATTGTGAAGTCCATATGTTTCAGTGAGAGTATTATAAAGAAGTTTCCAGAGTTCCTTGTATACTTCCGGACCTCTGTCGCCCCACCAGAACCATGAAGTGCCGTCACTGTAATTTCCTTCATTGCCCTGTGCCTCGTGGAGAGGTCTTAAAATTATCGGAACGCCTGCCTCCTGAAGTTTCAGAAGCTGTTCGGCAAGGTCTTTCATAGCCTCTTCAAAATATGCTCTTTCCTTGCTGTCCTCAACGAGAATATTTGCTGTATTGAAAGTGCTGTTTGATGTCTGATAATTCTTATAAGTACACTGTTTCCAGTCGACAGCATCGCCTATTTCATAGTTATCAAAATCAATCGGAACGTTTATATGCCATGATGCAGTAACAATTCCGTTCTTTTCCTTAGCCCATGCAATAGCACGTTCAGTAGTTCCGTCCTCCCAGCCGTAAAGAGGATTGTAATTCATAAAGTCAAAGCCTCTGATTGCAGGCATTTTTCCTGTTGTGTTTTTAATATAGTCAAATTCAAGCTCGGAATCCCCGTCATTTCCACCGCCGTAGATTTCCTGCTGACCTGAAATTATATGACTTCCATAGACACTCTTGAGATACTTCATAAGAGCCTTTGCCTCATCAGTAGCCTTTGAATCAACAAGTGTATCAGTTACTTTCGAGTAATCCGGAGGAGGAGTCTGTGTCAGGGTTACACTGTCATAAAGGCAATAGCCCCAGCCACCGCCGAATGTGATTGTATTTTCGCCCTTAGTAAGCTTAATATCTCCGAAACTGTAATCGTTCCAGTCGGAAGTGCGAGGAATCTTGACAGTTTTGCTCCAGGAAGTTCCGTCAGCTCTTTCAACACTTACACTTCCCTCACGGATTTCGCCTTCATTTCCGAGATACATAAGACTTCTTGAAACAAGGCGATACATACCTGTTTCGGGAGCGTCAACAGTGAATGACATAGTGCCTCCGCTTGTAACCCATACAAATCCGTCACCTGTAAATCCGGGATATTCGTCATTGTAAACTTTTGTTGCAACAGTTGCACCGTCAGCGAGTTTCAAATCCTCACATTCAGACGAAAAAACTACCTTTGCTGTTTCACCGACAGCTATTGCTGAAGATATTGCGGAAAACATTGTCAATGAAAGTGCTGAAGCTGTCAAAGCACTAATCATTTTTTTAATTCTGCACATAAATTTATGCTCCTTTCAGAATAATATATGAATATTATATCACTGAAATTAAAAAATAGCAATAGGAACAAAAAAGTTTTATATACAAATTATTTGTGATATTTTCCGCCCGATGAAATCTGAAAGGCTCTGTAAATCTGTTCAAGGAGCATAACCCTTGCAAGCTGATGAGGGAAAGTCATTTTTGACATTGAAAGCTTAAAATCACCCATAGCCTTTATTTCAGGAGCAAGTCCGAATGAACTTCCGATTATGAATGTAACTGTATTATTTCCCGATATAACAGCATTTTGTATAGTTCCGGAAAGTTCAGGGCTTGAAATCTGTTTTCCCTCAATACACATGGGGATTATATATCCCCTTGCATATTTTCTGATATTTTCAGCCTCTTTTGAAAGTGCGTTAGCTATTTCCTTTTCGGAGGGATTATCACTTAATCTGTATTCGCTAAGCTCATGAATTTCAAAACTGCAGTATCTTGAAAGCCTTTTGATATATTCATCACAGGCATTCCGGAGATAATCTTCTTTAAGTCTGCCTATTACTATAAGATTTATTGTCATATCAGAAAATTACAACTCCTCCGTCAGATTCTTTTGGTGCGATTCCAAGAAGATAATCATCATTTCTCCGGTATCCTTTAAGTGCAAGCTGAATAGTTCTGTCAGCGATTTCAGGGCGATTATTTTCGGGGCTTAAATGACCCAATACAAAATATCTTGTACCTGTTCTGATGAGTTTTCTTATCTGAAATGCACAGTCATCATTTGACAAGTGACCGTTCATAGAAAGTATACGCTGTTTTAATGCAAGAGGATAGTCTCCCATGCGTAACATTCTTTCATCATAATTTGATTCAAGAAATACAAGCCTGCAACCTGTCAGAGCGTTATCAACTTCAGGAGATATATGCCCTAAGTCAGTACATACGGCACAATGCTTGTCATCGGCAGTATGTATTCTGTAACCGCAACTATGCACGGCATCATGCGGAGTGTCAAAAGCTGTTATTTCCATTCCGCATATGCATACACTTTTCTGAATTTCAAGTACGGGAGAATCAGCAGATATTTTATCATTGTGTATAAGAAATTCAAGTGTTTCACGTCTGCCGTATATGGGACATCTTATTTTTGAACCGAATACCTTAAGACCCTTTACATGGTCGCCATGCTCATGAGTAACAAATATTGCCTTTACGGAATCGGGAGCAAGCCTGTTAGCTTTAAGAGCATCGCAGAGCTTTTTACAGCTTACTCCCGCATCTATCAGAATACCTCCCTTTTCAGTACCGATAAAAACTGAATTTCCCTGACTTGAACTGAAAAGGGGATAAAGTCTTGCCATTATATTATTAACCTATCTTTTTTATTTCAGTACCCTGACGGGTTTCTTTTATTAAATATCCGAGAGCAGTTATTTTATCACGGATTTCATCGGCAAGTGCAAAATTCTTATCCTTGCGGGCATTTTTACGCTGTTCGGCAAGTTCAAGAATTTCAGCGGGTATTTCCTCATCTTTCTTTCGGTTATACATAATGCCGAGTACGTCTGTAAGCTCATCGAATAAATCCGCACCAGCCTGTAACTGCTGTTTTGATACTGAATTATCTGCTGACATTGTATTCAAATCTCTTACAAGCTCGAATATTGCTGTTATACCGTCTGCCGTATTCAAATCATCGTCCATAGCTGTTATGAACTGCTGACGGCGTTCGGAGAAAATTTTCTTTGCAGTTCCGGAGATTTCTCCGTCCTTTGCATTTGCAATTACACGGTCAAGTGTTTCACGGCAGTTATAAAGACGTTCAAGTGAAGCCTTGCATGCATCAAGAAGTTCAACGCAGTAATTTATAGGACTTCTGTAATGTGCCTGAATCATCATATATCTTACTGTTTCATATCCGTATTTTTCGGCTACTTCACGGGCAGTAAAGAAATTTCCGAGTGATTTTGACATCTTTTTATTGTCAACGTTTATATATCCGTTGTGCATCCAGCAGTTTGCAAGAGGTTTTCCGGTAACTGCTTCGGACTGTGCGATTTCGTTTTCGTGGTGAGGGAAAATCAAATCCTGACCTCCGCAGTGAATATCAAGTGTATCGCCTATATGATAGCCTGACATTGCTGAACATTCGATATGCCAGCCCGGACGTCCTTTTCCCCATGGTGATTCCCAGTAAGGTTCACCCTCCTTTGCGGATTTCCATACAGCAAAGTCGAGAGGATTTTCCTTTATATCGCTTACATCGATTCTTGCACCCGCCTGAAGTTCTTCAATAGGCATGCCGGAAAGTTTTCCGTAATCCTTAAAGCTTGAAGTTCTGAAATATACATCGCCGTTTTTTTCATAGGCGTGACCTGTTTCTACAAGCTTTTTTACAAGGTCTATTATTATATCCATACTTTCGGTAACTTTCGGGTGGACATCAGCGTCCATAACGTTAAGACCGTGAGCATCCTTTTTATATTCAGCGATATATTTTTCGGATATATCAGATGCCTGAACTCCTTCTTCATTTGCTTTTTTAATAATTTTGTCGTCAACGTCAGTGAAGTTCTGAACGTATTTTACTTTATATCCTCTGTATTTCAGATAGCGTCTGAGAACATCAAATGCACATATGGGGCGTGCATTTCCGATGTGTATATAGTTATATACAGTAGGCCCGCAGGCATATATATTTACCTGATTGTCTGAAATAGGCTTGAGTTCCTCTTTTTTTCTTGTCATGGTGTTATAAATCTGCATTATAAATCTTTCCTTTCATAAGATTATACTGTCTCATTATTTTTTCTGTCAGGATTTTTGATAATCATATTGACCGCAAGTGAAATTCCTATTCCTGCAAGCGTTTCAAGCACACGCAGTACAATGAAAAGATAAGGATTCATTCGGACGATATTCACCAGCACTACGCTGAAAAATACCACGCACGTAATGAATGCACTTTTTTCACGGTGTATAAGAACCGTTATATAAATCAGCGGAGCAACAAACAAGCTTATTATTATATAATAAACTATGCTGAAAAGTTCAATGGAGAATATATCTATTATAACAAGCATAATACCTGCAAATATACCTCCTATAAAAGTTCCTATACATCTCACGCCGGCTGTTTTAAAACTTGCTTCTGTATTCGTCTGCATACAAAGTATAGCAGTTATAATAGTGTAAAAGGGATTGTATTTAAAAATATATCCCGATAAGGAACTCAGCAATACGGCAATAACAGTTTTCCAGATTCTCATTCCAATATGAGGAATTGGAATATTATTTATTCTGTGCATTTTCAATCTCCTGAATTTTTTTCTCAAGGCTTTCTATTTTAGCAAGCATTTTGCACATATCCAAAGAAATCGGGTCGGGGATATGAACCTGGTCAATCTCATTTGTCACGCATGGGCGGACTTTATTTCCGTCCTGTTTTACTATTCTTGCCGGTATTCCGACAGCAGTGCAGTTATCCGGCAGAGGATTAAGCACAACGGCATTCGCTGCAATCTTGACATTGTTTCCGACAGTAAAAGGTCCCAGAACTTTTGCACCTGCACCTACAAGAACATTATTTCCGAGAGTAGGGTGACGCTTTCCCTTGTCTTTTCCTGTACCGCCGAGAGTTACTCCCTGATATATAAGACAGTTGTCGCCTATAACAGCCGTTTCACCTATTACAACTCCCATTCCGTGGTCGATGAAAAGGCTTTTGCCTATTGTTGCACCGGGGTGAATTTCTATCCCCGTCCAGAATCTCGACCACTGCGAAATCATTCTCGCAATGGTATACATTTTATGCTTATAAAACCAGTGAGCATGGCGGTAACTTCTGACAGCATGAAGTCCGGAATATGTGAAAAATATTTCAAATGAACTTCTCGCAGCCGGGTCATGAGCCTTTATGACGGCAATATCTTCTCTTAACTGTTTGAAAATCAAAATCACCTCCTTTAAAACAAAAACCCCTGCTGAAGAAAAAAATCTCCGACAGAGGCGGTTATATTTACCACGGTTCCACTCTGAATTTATCACTCAAAAAAATCCTTAACGCAGATTGTACGCCGGAGAATACTGTTATTTCCTCTCCGGAGCTGACAGACGCACTTCATGAAGAAACGTTTATGCCGTCACACCATACCGGCACTCTCTGTAAAACGATTTCAGCTTACTCTGACTGCTACGCTTTTAAAATATATATTATATTATATACAAAAAAAATGATAATGTCAATACGGCTAAAGAAAACTGCTTTCCCCGAATGGAAAAGCAGTTAAGAGCCGATTAATTATTCAGCACTTGCATTCTTTTCAATATAGTTTACAATGTCGCCTACTGTCTTGATGCTGTCAACAGCTTCTTCAGGGATTTCGAGGTCAAATTCGTCTTCGATAACAGAAATGAGGTCTACAACATCGAGAGAATCAGCACCTAAATCTTCAGTAATGCTTGCTTCCATAGTAATTTTTTCTTCATCAACGCTAAGCTGGTCAGCGATAATGTCTTTGAGCTTGTCAAAAGTCATGATAAAAAATCCTCCGTTTATAATTTATGCAGAAAACCGGTTAAATTATTTACTCTGTAAACTCACCGATTTTTCTAAACTTAGTATAGCGTGATTTAAGCAATTCGTCAATATCTTTTTTAGAAATTTCTGAAATTTCCTGTGACAAAAATTCCTTGATATTTTCAGCAATTTTGTCTAAATTGTTGTGAGCTCCGCCGAGTGGTTCTTCAATAATTGTTTCAGCAACCTTAAGTTCAATCATATCTTCGGCAGTCATTTTCATTATAGAGCTTGCCTCCTCCTCACGGGAGGGGTCTTTCCAGAGAATACTTGCAAAACCTCTCGGAGAGAGTATGGAATAAACTGCATTTTCAAGCATAGCAAGATGGTCGCATACACCGAGAGCCAGAGCGCCTCCGCTCCCTGCCTCGCCAAGAACTATTGATATTACAGGAGTTCTCAAAGTCATAAACTCCATAATATTTCTTGCAATGGCCTCTCCCTGACCTCTTTCCTCCGCAGAAATTCCGCAGAAAGCTCCGGGGGTATCTATAAAGCATATTACAGGTCGGTGAAATTTTTCCGCCTGCTTTGCAAGTCTCAAAGCCTTGCGGTAACCTTCGGGGTGAGGCATTGCGAAATTGCATTTTTTATTTTCATTTATATTTCTTCCCTTTACCTGTGCTATTACTGTAACAGGGATTCCGGCAAGCCTGCCTATACCGCCCATTATTGCACCGTCATCGCCAAAATGGCGGTCGCCATGGATTTCATAGAATTCATCAAAAATCAGTGGTATGTAATCATTGACAGTAGGGCGGTTCTTGTTATGGACAATCTGAAGGCGTTCCCAGGCAGTTTTTTCATTTTCCATAAATTCAAGCCTCCTCCTGTTCCGGAACATATCCGTGAAGTTTCAGAAGATGTGAAAGTGTACTTCTCATCTTTCTGCGTTCAACAATCATATCAACAAAGCCCTTTTCCTCAAGAAATTCGGCAAGCTGAAAATCATCGGGAAGTCTCTGCTTTATAGTGCCTTCTATAACACGTCTGCCCGCAAAGCCTATAAGAACTTTTGGTTCAGCAATTATAATATCGCCTAATGACGCAAAGCTTGCCGTAACTCCGCCCGTTGTAGGGTCAGTCATAACTGTTATATAGAGCAGTCCAGCCTGATTATGACGTGCAACAGCTCCGGAGGTTTTAGCCATCTGCATAAGTGATACTATACCCTCCTGCATTCTTGCACCGCCCGATGCAGTAAAGATTATGACAGGAAGTTTTTTGTCAACAGCAGTTTCAAAGGCTCTTGTAATTTTTTCGCCCACTACACTTCCCATTGATGCCATCATATATCTTGAATCCATAACAGCTATTATAACATCACTGCCCTTTATTTTAGCCTGACCTGTCACAACTGCATCGGAAAGACCTGTCTTTTCACGGAGTTCCTGTTGTTTTTCTTCATATTCGGGATAATTTATAGGGTTACAGCTTTTCATATCCTTATCAAATTCAATAAAGCTGTCTTTATCCACTGTTATTGCAATGCGTTCTCTTGCCGTCATTCTGCCGTGATAATTACAGTCGGGGCATACTTTTAAAAGTTCATTGTAATGCTCCTCTGTAATCATGTGCTGACAGCGGGGGCATTTGAATTTCGGCTTTTCAGTTTCAGCCTTATTGTCGTCATCATTGAATCTCTTTTTAACGACCTTGAATAAATCCTCAAGCATCTAATTCACCACAATCTTATTTTTTCTTCTTACGCTTTTCCATATACTGATTAAGATAGCCTATATTATAGTTGCCGTTTTCAAAATCACGGTTTTTAATAAGTTCAAGCTGAAAATCAATATTTGTATCGATTCCGTCAACTATAAATTCAGACAATGCCCATTTCATTTTCATTATAGCCTCTTTACGGCTTGAACCGTGAACTATTAATTTTGCTATCATTGAATCGTAATAGGGAGGTATAGTGTAGCCCTGATAAACTGCCGTATCTATTCTTATTCCGGGGCCTCCGGGCATGTTGAGAGCTTTAATCTGTCCGGGAGAGGGTCTGAAATCAAGTTCGGGATTTTCGGCATTTATTCTGCATTCTATTGCATGACCGCTTATTTTTATATCGTCCTGAGTGACATCAAGCTTTTCACCGGCAGAAACTTTTATCTGAGCTTTTACGAGGTCAAAACCGGTAACAGCTTCGGTAACAGGGTGTTCAACCTGAATACGTGTATTCATTTCCATAAAGTAGAAATTTTTATCGTCATCAACAAGAAATTCTATTGTACCTGCATTATAATAACCGCATTGTTTTGCAACAATCATGGCTGATTCTCCCATTTTCTTACGGAGTTCGGGCGTAACAATGGGACTTGGACTTTCTTCGAGAACCTTCTGGTTTCTTCTCTGCATAGAGCAGTCACGTTCACCGAGATATATTGTATTTCCGAACTTGTCAGCCATAATCTGAATTTCAACATGGTGGGGATTTATGAGAAATTTTTCGATATATACGGAATTGTCACCAAAGAAATTCTGAGCCTCCTGCTGTGCAATGGTCATCTGGCTTTCAAGTTCTTCCGGAGTGTCAACACGTCTTATACCTCTTCCGCCACCGCCTGCCGATGCCTTTACAAGTACAGGATAGCCTGCTTTTCCGGCAATTTCCTTAGCCTCGTCAATAGATTTCACTGCACCGTCAGACCCCGGAATTACAGGAACTCCGGCAGATTTCATAGTTCTTTTAGCTTCCGCCTTGTCTCCGAGCATTTCTATTGATTTATATGAAGGGCCTATAAATTCTATGCCGAATTTTTCGCAGAGTCTTGCAAATTCAGCATTTTCCGAAAGGAATCCGAATCCGGGGTGAATTGCATCGCAGTGGGTTACAAGTGCCGATGATATTATTGCATTCATATTCAGATAGCTGTCTTTAGTCAGTGCTGAACCGATACACACAGCCTCATCGGCAATCTGTGCATGGAGTGCATTTCTGTCAGCCGTAGAATATACGGCAACGCAACGCACTCCGAGTTCACGACAGGCACGTATTATTCGTACGGCAATTTCGCCTCTGTTGGCAATCAATACTTTCTGAAACATAGTTAATCTTCCTTGTTGCCGTCAATAACAGCAAATGAAATCTCACATGATACAGCTTTTTTTCCGTCAACAGTAGCAAGAGCCTTTCCCGTTCCTATTGAGAGCTTTTCCTTGATGATTTCAACTTCAAGGTCAAGAACGTCTCCGGGTTTTACCTGTTTGCGGAACTTAGCCTTATCTATACCGGCAAAAAGTGCAATTTTTCCCTTGTACTGCGGTTTTGAAAGCATGCATACTGCACCTGCCTGTGCAAGCATTTCAATCATAAGCACTCCCGGAGTTACCGGATAATCCGGAAAATGTCCCTTAAACCAGAAATCCTCTTCCTTTATATATTTTCTTGCCTTTATTCTGACGCCGACCTCCATTTCGAGAACCTCATCTATAAGGAGAAAAGGGTCTCTGTGGGGGATTATTTCCATAATCTGCTCTCTGTTAAGCAATACTTCTGACATTTTTATTATGCCTCCTAACCTATAATCATAACAGGCTGGTCATATTCAACTGCCTGACCGTTTTCAACGAGTATATCAAGAACTTTTCCGTCAAAATCGCTCTGTACTTCATTCATGAGTTTCATAGATTCAATAATCATGATTACATCGCCCTTTTTAACAGTATCGCCGATTTTTACAAAAGGCGGTTTTTCGGGTGACGGTGAAGCATAAAAAGTTCCCACAATCGGAGATTTTACCGTATTTCCCTTTATTTCGGGCTTTTCGGATTTTTCAGCTTTTTCGGACGGAACAGAGGCATTGACATTCTGAACTGTCATAGCCGGCTGTACCGGAACAGAGGATATAACTTCCCTGCTTTTCTTTCCCTCTATTACTATTTCACATTCTCCGTATCTGATTTTAATTTTGCCGAGTTCATTTTTTCTGACGGTTTCAGCAAGCTCCTTTATTTCATCAAGAGTAATACTGTTCATTATTTTTTCTGACATAATGCAAAACCTCTCTTAATCGCTTACTTTTTTAAAGCAGATTGTAGCATTGTGTCCGCCGAATCCGAGTGAATTTGAAAGTGCTGATTTTATTTCCTGCTTTATATTTCCCTCAACGCAGTAATTAAGGTCACATTCTTCATCGGGAACTTTATATCCGACAGTCTTGTGAATAAGACCTTCTTTAATACTCTTAGCAGTAACAATAGCCTCAACAGCTCCCGCAGCACCAAGCAGATGACCAACCATAGATTTAGTTGAATTGATTTTTACATTATATGCCTCATCGCCGAGTGCATTTTTTATAGCTCTTGTTTCATATTTGTCATTAAGTCCTGTTGAAGTACCATGAGCATTTATATAGTCAACATCGCACGGCTTAACGCCTGCCTCTTCCATAGCGAGAGTCATAGCCATTCCGGCGGATTCTCCGTCCGGTGACGGTGATGTCATATGATAGCCGTCACATGTTGCACCGTATCCCGCAATTTCAGCGTAAATTTCAGCACCTCTTGCCTTAGCGTGTTCATATTCCTCAAGCACAAGTATTCCACAGCCTTCGCCGAGTACAAATCCGCTTCTTTCCTTGTCAAAAGGGATTGATGCACGTTCAAGGTCATTTGACTTTGTAAGAGCTTTCATATTGCTGAATCCGCCGAGTGCAAATTCTGTAACCGTACTTTCAGTGCCTCCGCAGATACATACATCAAGATA
>JAEDMB010000091.1 GCA_016303235.1 Oscillospiraceae bacterium | reverse complement strand
CGGAGGGGGCGGAGTCCCCTCCGAAAAAAAACGGACAGCAAAAGCTGTCCGAAAAATTATTTATTGATTATTCAGCGTCTGTATTTTCTTCGCCGACTGCACGGATTGAAAGGCTGATTCTCTTTTCATCGAAATTAACAGCAATAATCTTAGCCTCAACTTCATCGCCGACTGAAAGAACATCTTTTACATTTTCAACTTTCCTGTCAGCAATCTGTGAAATGTGGATAAGGCCGTCAATACCATCAATAATTCTTGCGAAAGCACCGAATGAAGTAATTGAAACGATAGTAACCTTTACAACATCGCCTTCATTGTAGTTAGCCTTGAAGATTTCCCAGGGATTATCTTCAGCCTTCTTGTAGCCGAGAGAAATTCTGTTTTCTTCCTGATTGAGGTCTTTGATATAAACTTCAAGAGTATCGCCGACGCTTACAACTTCGCTCGGGTGCTTGATTCTCTTCCAAGAGAGTTCGGAAACGTGAACCATACCATCGATACCGCCGAGGTCAACGAAAGCACCGAATGAAGTAATTGACTTAACCTTGCCTGTAAATACATCGCCTACTTTAGCATTAGCCCAGAAATTAGCCTTAGCCTCTTCCTTGAGAGCATCGGAAACAGCCTTGATTGAACCGACAGCACGTCTGCGGTTTTCGCCTACCTCGATAATTTTGAAAGAAACCTTTTTTTTGAGGAGCTGTTCGAGGTCAGCGTTTCTCGGGAGACCTGTAAGAGATGCAGGAATAAATACTCTTACGCCGTTGCAGGAAACGACTACACCGCCCTTGACTACATTCTTGACAACAGCTTCAAGAACAGTACCTTCTTCCTTAGCCTTAACGATTTTGTCAAAACCAGCCTGTTCATCAAGCTTCTTCTTTGAGAGATTAATTATTCCGTCCTGTTCATTAACCTTAGTAACGATGAGTTCGATTTCATCTCCTACGGAAACAATATCGGAAGGTTTCTTAGCAGGGTCATCAGTGAGGTCAGCAAGAGCAACATAGCCTGTCTGCTTAGCACCGAGACTTACGAAAATACCATTATCATTAACAGTTTCAACAATAGCAGTAACTCTATCTCTATTATGTACCTTTTTAAAGGACTGGTCAATCATCTCCTCGTTAAAAATTTCTTTTTCGCCATCAAGATTATTTAAAATCTCTGTCATAGTGGTTTGTACCTCCTTAATTATATAAGCCGGCGTTGATGCACCGGCAGTAATGCCGATATTTTCAGCAAAAGGGATTTTTAAAGAATGAAGTTCCCGTGCATTCTCAATGTGAAGAACCTTGCAGTACTTACTGCACACTTCTGAAAGCTTGACAGTATTGGAGCTGTGCTTACCGCCCACGACAAGCATAAGGTCGGATTTTTCAGCAAGGCTCCGGGCATCTGACTGCCTTTTTTCGGTAGCGTTGCAGATAGTATCAAAGATAACAACATTGGAATCATTTTCGGGGATTTCCTTTAAACATTTTTCCCATACTATTATATTATACGTTGTTTGAGCGACAATTGCAAGCTTTTTTTTCAAATTCTTATATTTTTTTTCAAAAAAAGCTTTTAACTCAAAATTATCCTTAAAAACAAGGCAATTTTCGTCACAATGACCAACAATTCCCTTCACTTCAGGGTGATTGGCGTCACCGGCAATAAGGATAAAAAAGCCCTCTCTGCTTTTTTCAGCGACAATTCTGTGAATACGTGCAACAAAAGGACAGGTTGCATCAATAAGGCGGTTGCCCTTTTCGGCAATAGCATCATATACGGCTTTTCCGACACCATGTGAACGAATAACAATAACTTCATCGTCAAGCAGTTCAGAAACATCGTTTATAATTCTTGCACCGTGTTTTTCCATATCATTCACAACGTCCTGATTATGAATAATAGGCCCTAATGTCGCAACTCTTGTATTTTCTGAGAGTTCATCATAAACCATTTTAACGGCACGGTTGACTCCGAAACAGAATCCGGAGGATTTTGCAACAGTAATATTACTCAATATTTTTATCCTCCTGTTTATTTTCATCGTCCTGACCAATCAGGACACGGATAGAATCCATATACTGATTTTTGAGCTTTACGAGTTTACGGAGAACGGGTTCGCCGTTTTCGTCGAAATATCCCTCGGAACTGATAGGCTTGCCGTATCTTACAGTAATTTTACTTCTGAAATGAAGTTTTTCGCCCTCAAAGATAATACCGACGGGAACTATATCCGTATGAGCCTTTGCCGCAACAAGTGCTGCACCTGTTTTTCCCCTGCCGAGTTTTCCGTCCTTTGAGCGTGTGCCTTCCGGAAAAATAACAAGATTTCTTCCGCTTTCAATAGCCTTGACGGAATTTTCAATAGCAGTTTCATCGCCCTTTCCTCTTGAAACTGGAAAAGCTCCGAGCATTTTTATAAGTACCGCAAACGGCTTGAATCTGAAAAGTTCCTCTTTAGCCATAAATGAAAATTTTCTCTTGACACCGAGAACTATTAAAGGGGGGTCAGCATATGTCCTGTGGTTTGAAACATAGACACAGCCCTTTGACTTAGGAATATTTTCCTTGCCCTCAAATTTTATATTGTACCATAAAAAATATGCTATTCTCACAAGAAAAATTGCAACGTAGTACATAATTATAACTCCTTTTTCAGATTTTGTCAAGTATTATTCTATAAATTTTCTGAACAGCCTCATCGAGAGACATAAGAGTTGAATCGACTTCAAAAGCGTCATCAGCTTTTTTGAGAGGAGCAACAGGTCTGCTCATATCGTTTTTGTCACGCTGAATTATTTCGGCAAGAAGTGTATCATAATCGGGACAGTCAGGCTTTCCCTGAAGTTCTCTGAATCTTCTGTTAGCTCTTTCTTCAGCGGAGGCGGTAAGGTATATTTTGACATCAGCATCAGGAAGAACGACAGTTCCGATATCTCTGCCGTCCATAATAACGCAGTTTTCGGAGGCGATTTTTTTCTGAAGTTCAAAGAGAAATTCCCTTACTTCCGGAATAGCGGAAGTTTCTGAAGCTACCATAGATACAGAATTTTGTCTTATATCCTCCGAAACGTCCTTCCCGTTTAAAAATACTCTCTGCAAGCCGTCAGTAAATTTAAGTTCAATATGACATTCCGGAAGTTTTTCAATAAGCTGATTTCTGTCAAGAGAATTTTCAAGTCTGAAAAGTGCAACAGCACGGTATAAAGCTCCCGTATCGACATATATATATCCGAGCATTGCGGATACTTTTTTTGCAATCGTACTTTTTCCTGCACCGGCAGGGCCGTCAATTGCGATATTTATAATTCTGTTCATAAAAAAATCCTCCTTGAGTTACATATTTATTCCGGCACTGTAAGCGGTTGAAAATGCAATCTGCAGATTGAATCCGCCTGTATAAGCATCAACGTCAATAACTTCTCCGGCAAAAAAAAGCCCTGAAACAAGTCTTGATTCCATAGTCTTAGGATTAATTTCCCTTACCGGAATACCACCGCTTGTAATAATAGCCTCCTCAACCGGTCTGAAATTTTCAATATTAAAAGTGAAATTCTTAATAAGTTCAGCAAATTTATGACGTTCTTCCTTTGTGATACTGTTAGCCTTTTTGTCAGCCGGTATTCCCGAAAGTCTTACAGCTACGGGAATCATCTTAGCCGGAAGAAGATTTCTTATTGCGTTAATAAAATCCCTGTTCTGATTTTCGGCGAAATCCCTCTGAATACGCTTATCGAGTTGCTGTTCTGACAAAGCGGGCTTCAAATCAATTGAAATCCTGTATCTTCCTGACTGCATATCCCTTATATGAGAGCTTGCACTAAGCACAAGAGGCCCTGACATTCCGAAATGTGTGAAAAGCATTTCTCCCTGTTCCGAAAAGATACATTTTTCACGGTCAAAAAGTTTAAGATTTACATTCCGGAGAGATAATCCCATCATTTCGGAACAGTATTTTTCACGTATCACAAGCGGTACAAGTGAGGGATAAATATTAGTTACAGTATGCCCGAGTTCTTCAGCCATTCTGTAACCGTCACCCGTTGAACCTGTCAGAGGATATGACTTTCCACCCGTCGCAATCAATATGGATTGTGCATTGTATTCCTTTCCTGATGATGTAATAACACCTGTACACACATTATCATCAGTAAGAATATGCTTAACAGTTTCGTGAATGATTTTCACACCGCACTTTTTCATTTCTTTTTCGAGAGCGTCAGCAATATCGTTTGCATTGTCACTTATGGGGAAAACTCTCCTGCCCCTTTCGGTCTTGAGAGGAACTCCGAGGGATTCAAAAAAATCCATAGTATCCTGCGGAGAAAATGCTGAAAATGCACTGTAAAGAAATCTCGGATTTACGGGAATATTATTCATAAGCTCATCATTTGTGCAGTTATTTGTAAGATTGCACCTGCCTTTTCCGGTAATGCGGAGCTTTCTGCCAATGCGTTCATTTTTTTCAAACAGAATGACTTTTCTCCCCATACGAGCCGATATGATTGATGCAAATGCACCCGAAGCACCTCCGCCTATTATAATAACCTCTGCCGTCATTGTTTACCGCCTTTCATGAGCTTATTTCTCAAAGCAATCATTTTTTCACGCCTTTGCTGTGTAGTAGTGTAATCTTTGATATAGCCGTTTTCTGTTTCAACAATAACATCGCCCTCGCATATATCATAGGCAAGGCGGATTCTTTCAACATCAATCATTCCGGAATCCGTTTCAAGAACGGCAAAATCCCCCTCGAATCTGTCCACAATAATCATATATATTCCCTTACCTTTCGGACTTGAAATTTATATTTTTTCCGTCTGATTCGGCAACGATACTTCCGTTAATATCCGTACGGAAAATATTTTCCTCGGGAACGTATTTTTTTATGCGTTCCACAGCATCATCATTAGGGTGATTGTATGAATTTCCCTCACCGCACATTATAACTGTATATTCCGGCTTTATTACGTCAAGGAACTGCTCTGATGATGAAGTTGAACTTCCGTGATGACCTGCCTTGTAAACGTCAATATCTTTCAAAAAACCATTGTTAATCATTTCTTCTTCGACAGATGCCTCCGCATCACCCGTAAATATAAAACTGTTTTCTCCGTGAGTTAAAATTATTCCTATTGAATAATTATTTGTATTGCTGTATTCTTTATTATTAGGAGCAATTATAACAGCCTCTGCACTTCCTATCTGAATTTTGTCGCCGACTTCGGGATTTTTTATCTCAAGATTTTTATTTTCAAGAGATAAAAGAAGTTTTTCAAAATATTTCGTAGTCGGAATATCATCATCGGGGAGATACGGCATATAGAAATCTGATATTTCAAAATTATCAACAATTGCACTCATACCGCCCATATGGTCTGAATGGGGGTGAGTACCTACAAGATAATCTATTTTTGAGATATTATGTGCCTGAAGATATGCTGTAACTTCATCGGACTGACTGCTTTCACCGCAGTCTATAAGCATATTCTGACCTTCTGATTCTATAAGAATACAGTCGCCCTGTTTTACATCTATATAATGAATTTCAAGAGTTCCCAGAGAATCCGAGGAATTATTTTCGCCTTTATTAAATTCATCAGCAAATATGCTTAATATAAGTATTATTATAACAGCCATTGCCGAATAGCAAACTGTTTTCATTTTTGAGACTTTCTTTTTCTCTTTTGATTTTGGATTGGCTTTCTTTGATTTTTCTGCCATTCTGAATCACCTTTCCTTGAATTTACTACGGAATTTTCCGGAATCAGTACACCTATAAGGTCACGCCTGCCGGCTTTTATGAGTGCTTTCCGGACGATTTCCCTGTTCTGTGGCTTGAAGTACTGGAGCAAAGCTCTCTGCATAGCCTTTTCTTCCGGAGTTTTCGGAACATATACTTTTTCCATAGTGTAGGGGTCAATACCTGTATGGAACATACAAGTCGAAATCGTTCCGGGGGTGGGGTAGAAATCCTGAACCTGTTCGGGACGAATTTTGTTATCACGCAGAAACAGAGAAAGTTCAACAGCTTCTTTAAGAGTACTTCCGGGGTGAGATGACATAAGATAAGGAACGAGATACTGTTCTTTTCCGATACTCTTTGTAATTTCGTAGAATCTTTTCTGAAAAGCCTTGTATGCTTCTATATGTGGCTTGCCCATTTTATCGAGTACAACGGCGGAACAGTGTTCCGGAGCAACTTTAAGCTGACCGCTTACATGATACTTAATAAGCTCACGCATAAACTCATCATTTTTATCCTGCATAAGATAGTCATAGCGTATTCCCGAACGGATAAATACACGCTTTACTCCTTTTATTTTCCTGAGTTTGCGGAGCATTGCAAGATATTCGGTATGGTCAACTTTAAGAGCCTTACAGGGTTCGGGAGCAAGACACTTTTTACCCTTGCAAAGTCCCGATTTAAGCTGTTTTTCGCATGAGGGATTCCTGAAATTTGCGGTAGGCCCTCCGACATCGTGAATATACCCTTTAAAATCAGGCATATGCGTAAGCTTTTCCGCCTCCTCAAGTACGGATTTTTCACTTCTGCAAGTAATTTTTCTTCCCTGATGGAGAGCGATTGAACAGAAATTGCAGTATCCGAAACAACCTCTGTTGTGAGTAATTGAAAACTTTACTTCTTCAATTCCGGGAACTCCTCCGAGTTTTTCATAAGAGGGGTGATAATTACGCATATACGGCAAATCATATATTTTATCAAGTTCCTCCTGAGTGAGACTGTATGCCGGAGGATTCTGTACAAGCATAAGCTTTCCGTGTCGCTGAATAACAGTTTTACCATATACTTCGTCCTGCTGGTCGTACTGAATACGTGTAGCCCTTGCATAAGCCTCTTTATTCTCTGATACCTGTTCAAAACTCGGACATTCCGCACAGCCTATCGGAGTATTTATGGGTTCAGTTAAATAACATGTACCCCTTATATCGTGAATATTATGTATATTTTCACCGTCCGCAAGTCTCTTTGAAAGCTCCGTAATCTGATGTTCACCCATACCATACATAAGCAAATCCGCACCGCTTTCAAGCAGAACAGACGGTTTAACTTTATCGTCCCAGTAATCATAATGTGCAAATCTACGCAAGGACGCTTCAAGACCGCCTATTGCAATCGGAACATCTCCGTAAATTTCACGGATTTTCCGGCAGTAAACCGTTACAGCACGGTCGGGACGTTTTCCGGCAACACCTCCTGCCGTATACGCATCATCGGAACGCTTTTTCTTTGCGGAAGTGTAATGTGCAACCATTGAATCTATATTTCCCGCCGTAACCAAAAAAGCAAGCTTAGGCAATCCGAATCTTTTGAAATCCTTGTTAGATTTCCAGTCAGGCTGAGAAATTATTCCGACAGTAAATCCAAGTGATTCCAGAAGTCTTGATATAATAGCAACGCCAAAACTCGGGTGGTCAACATATGCATCACCGGTAATATATATAAAATCAAACTGTTCTATATTACGTTCATGCATTTCCTCAACGGTAACGGGTAAAAATCCATTCATAAAAAAATACTCCAGTAAAAAAAGTTTTCGGTCAAGCCTTTTTCAAAAGGCTTGCGGGGGAGGTTCGGAGG
>JAEDMB010000090.1 GCA_016303235.1 Oscillospiraceae bacterium | reverse complement strand
TGCCGAAAGGGATAAAGCAAGTATTTTGTTTTTCATAGTTTTACTCCTCCTTTTTTTAATTATTATAGCACAAAAGTCCGGAAAAAGCAACAAAAACAATACAGTTTTTTCCATTATTTACTATATTTCTGACAGCTTGACAGTAAAAAAATACTATGATATAATTTTTTTATCTTGATATCAATGGAAAAAAGGGGATTTTAAAATTGAAAAATTTTGATGACATAGTTCAGAAAACGGACGAAATAAACAGTCTCGGAGCAAAATATCAGGGCTTGCCGAAAGGAGATTTTAATGATATTCCTTTCTCTGAACCCGATACGGAGGAGATTTCAAAAAGGGCGGAACAGATGAAAAGAAAAACTCTTAACGGAATATATATTGCTACGGGAATATTTCTTGTTTTTCTGATAATGGGAATAATAACTCACAGGCAGACAGGCGGAATAATTCTTATGGGTATTCTGACGGCGGTTATGATTGTTTTTTCAATATCTATGACATTGAAAAAGCCTGAAACAGCAAAAGGCACTGCTATATTCAAGTATGATGAGGGAAAAGTCGGAACAAGGCAGAAACATTATTATGTAACTGTAATTGTCGAGGGCGTAATTTATTCACGAATACCGATACGCAGAAAGGATTATGATAAAACTGAAGAAGGCACGCCGGTTCTGATAGAAAAAGTATCGGGCTGGGCTTGTGTGCTTTGATTAATAAAATTAAATTGAATAATATGAAAAGAAAAAGAATTATATGGCATACAACATTTGTGATTATGATTATAGTCTATATATCAGCATTTTTAATAATGATGTCAGTGGGACTTATGGATATGCAGAGCGATATTATTCTGAATGTTTCAACGGGAATAATAGCCTTGCCTGCTGTCATTATGCTTTTATTTGCCTATTCAATAGATTATTCAATAAGTGATGACAGCTCTGCTTTGATTTACATACTGCTTGTTATAACATATGCAGGCATTATGACGGATAATTTTTCGTGGTTTGCCGAGGGAAATATAAAATTTGTCTGGATTAGCTATATATTCTGTCCGGTCAGCTATCTGATGACTGCCGTTGTTGCACCGTTGCTTATGATATGTCAGCGTACTGTACTGAATATAAATAAAAATACAAAGCTTGTCAGGCTGGTAAAAATTTTTATGGTTGCTGATATAATATATCTGATTACAGCAATAAAAAGCGGATTTCTTTATACGATAAATTCCGAAGGTTGTTTCATAACGGGAACGGGACATTATTTTTCAGCAATTTATCCTCTTTTTGTCTTTGCAATCGGTTTTGCAGATAATATCCGCAGTAATGCGAAAATAAATAAGCGTCTGCCGATGATGTTATGCACTTCTGTTTTGTTTGTTGCCGGAGTTATCAGTATTTTTTATGAAAGTCTGTCACTTTTTTATATTGCACTGATGTTTAATTTAATGATGATGTATTTTGTGATTCAGATGGAACACAGTGTTGAAAGGGCAGAGCAGGCAAAGAAAATTGCCGAGCAGAGCAAAGACCTTTCGGAAAAGCAAATGCAGATAATGATGTCACAGATACAGCCTCATTTTATATATAATACTCTTGGTTCTATAAGCTCACTCTGTGAGGAAAATCCGATTATGGCAAGAGATGTTACAGATAAATTTGCAATGTATCTCCGTGTAAATATGGCGAATTTAAAAAAAGACCGCCTGATTCCTTTTAATGACGAATGGGAGCATACAAAAACCTATCTGTGGATTGAAAAGATACGCTTTGAAAATTATCTCAATGTTGTAAGCGATATTAAATGCACTGATTTCAGACTTCCGCCTCTTTCATTACAGCCGATTGTCGAAAATGCAGTCAAGCACGGAATTACCCCTAAGCCTGAGGGTGGAACAGTTAAAATATCAGCTTATGAAAATTCACACTGCTATATTGTTACTATTTCCGATGACGGAGCGGGTTTTGATGTTAATATGCCTGCAAATGACGGAAAACTGCATGTCGGAATCGAAAACGTAAGAAACAGGTTAGAAATGCTCTGCAACGGAAAACTTAATATTGAAAGCCGTATCGGCGTAGGGACAAAAGCCGAAATAATTATTCCAAAGGAGAATTTTTCAGATGATTTGCTTACTTGTCGATGATGAGCCACTGCTCCTGCGAAAGCTTCAGCGTACTGTTGCGGAGGTTCTTCCGGAGGCTGACATACACGCATATACTAACGCAAAAGAGGCTCTGTCCTTTGCTGAAAATTCAAGAATCGATATTGCCTTTCTTGATATACGCATAAGAGGTATGGACGGAATTGAGCTTGCAAAGATACTTGTCAAAAAATATCCTATGATTAATATTATATTCTGCACCGGCTTTTCAGAGTATGCACTGGAATCATATGATGCCTTTGCAAGCGATTATCTTTTAAAGCCGATTACTGCCGAACAGATAAAAAAGGCTCTCGGACGTCTCCGCCACCCTGTTGAAACTGTAAAGCGTGTTAAAATTAAATGTTTCGGCAATTTTGAGGCATACTGTGACGGTGAACCGATTCAGTTCAGCCTTACGAAAACAACTGAACTTTTTGCGTATCTTGTTGACCGCAACGGTGCTGTCTGCCGTGCAAAGGAGATAATAGCAGTGCTTTTTGAGGATAATGACAACCGTGAATATTATAAAAAGCTGAGACAGGATTTTTTGCAGACCTTTGAAAAACTCGGCATTACAGACTGCCTTTATATTACAAGGGGCGGACTTGGTATCCGCAGAGAAATGGTTGAATGTGATTATTTTGATTACAAGGACGGAAAAATCACAAATCCCCCAAATGAATATATGACACAGTACAGTTTTGGCGAAATTACGTTCTCAAGCCTGTTAAAATAAAATTAAGAAATTCTGAAATTATGCGAAAATTCACGCTTATTCCCCTTTTTTTCCCCTTTAGTCTGATATAATTTTATTTGTTAATATAAGTTAAAAAAACAGCCTTAAATTTCTGTTGCAGAGGGAGTTGATTATTATGTGCAGAATATGGAAGAAAATGTTATGTATAATGCTTACAGTTTCAATGTGCTTTCCTAATTTTGCAAATATAATAACTTCCTCTGATTTTATGCTCCATAGTCTGGCTGAAGATGATTCACCGTCAGCGGAAGTTTTAACCGGAACTTTTAAAATTACCGGTTCAGTTGAATTTAATGAAGAATTAAACGGTACAGACTGGAAATCACTTGTCAGACCGCCTGAATTCGGTCAGCCTATAAAGATTATTCAGAAATATATTGTTAACGGTCAGGAATGTACAAAAGAATATTATGCACAGAATGATGTCAGCAGTGAAGCTTTTTATCTTAAATTCGTTCATGACGGAAACGGTGCAGGTGATTTTACTATCGAAAATGTACCGAAAAGCGTAAAAATCGGTGAAAATAAATATAGTGTTACGGGCTATGAGGTTTTTGTTGAATCCGATTTGCCTTATTATAAAATTGATAATAACGGTATAATAAGGACAGAACAAATTAACGAAGAAACAAGTGTTGTTGCGGGAACTCTTAAGCTTTCATTGAAAAGTCAGAACCTTACTTTAAGTCCGACAGTTCTGCCGGCGGAAAATGCAGGTTCTGCAAGCTTTAATATGAATATCAGATTCACAAATCATCATGTGAATAATAAATCTATTGACAGGACGTATAATGTCAATACAAATACAAGCCCTGTTTCTGTACCGGTTGGAATTGAATATTCATTAACGCAGTCACAGACAGCGGGATTTAAGTTTGACGGAAAATATACAACAATAATTGACGGTAAGGAAACAATCGGAACTACTGCAAAAGGCATTATAACCGAAAATCAGGATATTGAAATAAAAACTGTAAACTATGCCCAGAACCTTTCCTGCAAATTCGGGGTTGAATGGATTGACAATAACAGTATTTCCCGTCCGTATTTAACGGCAGATAATTTTGAACTGCGTTATAAAATCGGCGAAGACGGTGAAATGAAAGCTTTAACCTCAGAAAGCCTTGCAGAACTCGGCATTGATAAAATGCCTGAATTTGTTAAATCAAACATTAATGAAAATGAATATTTTTATACCGGACTTCCGGCACTTTCGGCAAGCAGTGAAAATGTTTCATATGAGGTTGTTATTAAAGAAAATCCGGAAGGATATACCAGTTCAAAAAAGAATAATTCTTCTGATACTGTTTTTGTTTTCGCTGAAGAAACGGATTTCAATGCTTATATATACTGGAATGATGACGGCGACAGAGAAAAAAAACGTCCCGAAACTATAAATAATCTTAATCTTTACAGAAGAATTGAAAACGGAGTTTATGAGAAAGTTCCCTTGCCCGATGATATAAATAATTTTATTATTGAAAATAACAAAAGAATGTGGGCGGTAAATATTCCCGATTTGCCGAGATATGATTCTGATAATCATGAATATGACTATGTTCTTGTGCAGGGAACTATCGGCGAAAATAATCAAATTACTCCAGCATATATTGATAATTATAAAACATATTATGATAACGGTTCTGAAAGCTATGGAAATGATATATCGCTTTGTCATAACGGAGGAAAGATTACAGAGGTTCTTTATTCCGAGGAAAATTTTTCAGCACAGAAAGAATGGAAAGATAACCCTGAAGAAGATGAGCGTCCGGAATCAACAGTTACTCTCTGGAGATACGTTCAGGCTGACGGCATAGATGATTTAGATGAGGCATACAATGAGGGAAAAGTTTCACAGGTAATTTTTCAGACATCTGACAAAAACGGCAAACTCATAGACAATATTATGTCATATAAGCTTGAAAATACTGATGACGAATATATTCTTTTCACTGCTGACAAATTTAATGGTCTTAGTGAAACATACAAGCTCCCCGGAAACGACGACCACGGAAGAAAATACGTCTATTTTGTCCGTGAAACTCTTTCGGGAACAAATGAGGATAACTATGAGATTAAATATGTCGATTCGGACGGCACTGTTCATAAAAATGGTGCTTTGAACGGCGGTCAGATAATTAACGTAAGACGTGAAAAGGCTCTTGTATCAGTCGAAAAGATATGGAAAAGCCCCTCCGGATATGAAAATATTGACGGTTCTTCCGTTGAAATGAAAATATACGCTCCTGATATAAACGGAGAATATAAGGAATTAACAGTATATTCCGACACAGAAGGCTCTTATGAAGTTCTCACAGATGATAATAATAAATCTAAATCACAGGCACAGACAGCAAGCGGATTTACTGAAACTATTCCGTCCGCTGAAGTTTCATATTATGTAAATATTTATGACGAAAACGGTATGCCTTATGATATGACAAAAGCCTACTTTGTTGAAACAGTTACAGATAAAGACGGCAATGTTTATTCTTTAGATTCAGATTCAGGCATATTGAACATGGGAGGTACAACCTATACAGCTGAATCAAAATATAAAGATATGATTACTTTAGGTGACGGCAAAAAGAATTTCAGATATAATCTTACAAATACTATTACAGCCAAAAGAGATTACAAGCTTATTAAAGAATGGCAGTTAGATGCAAGTTCATTTGCTGATGTTCAGCGTGTAAATTTCAGGCTTTCCCGCCGTTCAACAAGTAATATGAATACAGATTATGAATTTGTTAAAGAATATTCAGTTGAACGTCAGGACGGAAATAAATGGACAAAAATAATTGAAAATCTTGACAAATTTGATGAGAACGGCTATGAATATTATTATCTTGCAAATGAAATAAATTTTACTTTAGAAAACGGAGAAACACTGGGAATTGGTGAAAGAGGTTGGAACGTAATTCATCATTACACCCCCGACCAGACAACAGCAGTCAATCATACAGGAGGAAATGCTCTCGGCTATCTGACTGTAAGTAAACTATGGCAGGATAACGGCGACACTGATGCACGTAAACCTATAACAATAAGAATTTATGACCGTCAACAGCTTTTGGAAGCTTTAAATAAGCAACTGGAACAAGGAAAAAACGGTGATGATATTGCTGATATAGAATCTATTACAAATTATTATCCATATACTTTGACTGAAGGTAATAATAATTACACAAGTGAAATTTATTTCAATAAAATAAATTCAGCAACAGGTTCTGATGGCGACAGCTGGGACGACTATATCATACTTGAATATATGGTTGGAGGGTCGGCAGACGATGCAAAGCCTGCCCAATATACTTATAATTCGCTGATTGGCTTTTTAAATGAATCATCAAATATTGAGGGAACTGTTGAAAATACTGACCGTCAGTATGATGTATCAATAAATACTGATTCCCATTACGGTCATACTTTTATAATAAATACACGTTCCGGAAAGACTTCAATAGCAGTAAACAAGCAATGGAAAGATGATAACAATGCAATCCAAGAGCGTCCCGAAAACGTAAAGTTTCAGATTTATCAGGACGGAGAAGAATATAAGGACATTCCCGAAACTGTTTCATTAAGTGATTCAGCAATAGCAAATCTTGATTATACAAACGGTATTTTAACTCTTTCAGGCGGAGAAGTTGAACAATGGGAAACTAAAATTCAGAATCTCCCGATGTTCTCAAACAGCGGTATACTGCATTTCTATAATATTGAGGAAATTCCGTCGGAAAATAATCTTAATACAAGCGTAGCATATATAAGTAAAAAATCAATATCAGAACCGATAACTGACGGAAAAGAACAAAGCTACAAGTTTAATTATGAAAACACTATAACCGGTACTGTAAGCCATATTGCATATAAATACTGGAAAGATGTTTCTGTAAGTCCCGACAGCAGACCTGATATTTATTTCAAGTTATATCGCTATCTTAAAAATGATGAATCTAAGAAGCTGGAAGAATATCTTGACTATAAAGGTCAGGTATGGACAAAGGAATCTGAAAATACAGGTGTTGATTATGCGACAGGCTATAACTGGAAAATAACTATTGATGATTTGCCCGAATTTGATGAAAACGGAAATCAGTATGTATATCTTTTTACAGAAACTATAAATAATAACGGCGTTACCGTTTTCGGAACATATACTCAGCAATCTGAAACAAGAGCAACTGAAAATAATGAAGATACCTATGAAGTTTTCACGAATACTATCAATGACTATATGACTGTAAAAGGTCTGAAAACGTGGACAGGCTTGACGGGATATTCTTTGAAGAAAGAAGACTTGCCCGACCCCGAATTTCATCTTTATCGTACAACTGATTCCACAATTACTGATATTCAGAATATTTCCGATGAATTATTTAACAGCTATCTTGCAGAAAATAAAATCACGCTTGTTGATGAGACAGTACTTGAGAATAAAACAAAATATTCTTTCCCACGTACAGACGCTGAAGAAAAAACAGGCTTTATTGAAAGAGTCAACGGAGTTTTAATGCTTCCTAAATTCGACAGTGAAGGACGAAGATATAATTATCTTGTAAGAGAAACTTTTGCCGATAATATAGTTGAACAGCTTTATATAAAAAATAATCAGAATGGCACAATTTCAAACGTTTTCAGAAAGGATTTGAACAGGCGTTCAATTACCGTAACTAAAAACTGGGCGGGCAGAGAGAGTATTA
>JAEDMB010000089.1 GCA_016303235.1 Oscillospiraceae bacterium | reverse complement strand
GCAAGCATAGGGAACATTTCGGCTTGGTCTGAAAGTTCTCTGACATTCAGGGATTTTCCGTCAAATTTAGTAAGTGCAAAATCGCTGTAATCACCTGTAACTTTTTTGATTACTGCATTTACAAGCCCCTCAGCTCCGACAGTATTCTGACCGTATATATAATATATATTATATATTTCATTGTTTTTTAGCTGTGAAAAAATTTTTTTCGCATCAGTTTTAGGCATTTCAAATTCTCCTTATTCTTATAGATTTTTCGGGAAAATCTACTGAAAAATTATTGCAGTTTTCGTTGCAGGCAATAAACCTTTCTGGAAGATTTTTATTTTTTGAATTTCCGTAAAAAATAAAAATATCCGCTGTTTCACCGTTGTATGCATAAGGCGAAACAAATACGGAATACCTGTCATAAATGACAGTCAGAATACCGTCATTACAGCTGAATGTATAGTTATTGTATTTTATCTGAATTTCATTTCCGGAACAGTTGTATATATTTTTAATATCAGAATATTCAAGTGCTGAATGATATGAGACTGAAAGCGATGAATAGTTTTTTGAAATAATCAGATTGTTTATATTTTCAATATGATTCTGCGAAAGATATTTTCTGACATATTCGGGCGATTTATAGTGACCGGAAAGGTCGATTATATCAGTATTGCCGTTGTAGTTTATTACAGCACAGATATTTTTGTTTTTTCCGAGAAAAGCTATTTCAAGAATATCCCTGTTTTTTATGCTGACAATCTGATTATAGCTGAACATAAAAATTATACCGCATAATATTACAGAATAAATATGCTTTCGGTTTTCTGAAATAAAATAAACGCATACTCCGAGAATAAAAAGTGATATAAGAATTATAAAAGCAGTATCGGAATTTCCGCTTATATATATCAGTGAATTTTCTCCGATGAGCTTAACTGTGAATATTATAAATCCTATAAGATACTTTGCTATGAAAAGCAGATTTATAAGTCCACCCGACATTACAAAGATTAAACCGATTATCAGCGATATACTGCAAAGCGGTATGAAAACAATATTTGTCAGCGGAGATATTATTGAAACCTCATCAAAATATAATATGCTCAGAGGCATAACACAGACAGATACACAGAACATACTAATCAGGCTTTTTATTATTCCGGAATCAATATTTTTTGTCATATACGGAGCAAGCACGCCTATTCCGTAAGTACCGCTTACTGAAAGTAAAAATCCCTGATTGTGAACTGCAAAAGGATTTGAAATGCATATAATCAGTACAGCTAATGCAAGTGTATTCAGAGTATCGTTTTCACGGTGAAAAATTTCCGCACCATAAAGAACAGCAAGCATTATTGAAGCTCTTACGGCTGATACAGGATATTCCGCAATGATTACCATAACTGCAAGAAACATGCATAATATTCCGAATGAAACAAATTTATTTGCTTTCAGCTTTTTTAGTATAAGAATAACAAATCCGGCACATATTGAAACATGTATTCCCGATACAGCCATAATGTGACCTATTCCGGAACGGTAAAGCATAATTTTTGAAGAATCATCTATGTCTGATTTATCCCCGAAAACCATTGCTGAAAGAAATGCACTTGTTTCGCTGTCCATATTAAGCCGGAATTCTGAAATCATTCTGTCACGGTAATTGCAGAGAATATTTTTTAATAAAAATCCGTTGTTTTCAGTTATTTCAAGATTTTTTATATTATCAGCGGAAAGATATATATTTTTCTGTTTATAATAATTGTGACTGTCAAAAAGATAATCGCCGTCAATTTTACTGAATGTGCAGTCAAATGACATAGTGTCACCGATTTTGCATTTGTATGACGTATTATAGCATATAATCCTTGCATTGATAGTATTATTTATAGTACCATCGAGAATATATCCCGAATTATCCTGTGCATAATCAGTAATATCAGTAATTTCGCCCGAAAAATATCCGTCCGTATTATCGCATTTCAGAAGTGTTTCATATACATAACAGTTATAGAATCTGTAAATTCCGAATGAAATTAAAAACGGCACAATAATTAAAACAATCTCTTTGAACTTTTTGTCTGTAATTTTGCAAAGTGCGAAAAATACAAGAAATCCCGATAAAATAACGGGTATTCCGAATCTTTCAAGCGATATCGAGGCTGAAAGCAATCCCAGAGCATACGCAAATGATATGTAAATTAATCTGCGTTTCATTTGAAGAACAGCGGTAATTTTTCAAGGAATATAATATCATCTCTTTCGGAAGCATCGCCCTCCGCAAGAACAGCTGATTTTGCAGTTATAATACCTCCGGCAGTTTCGACAAGCTTTTCAAGAGCCTTGAGGGATTCCCCTGTGCTGATAACATCATCAACAATAAGAACTCTTTTATTTTTAAGCATATCAGCCTTTGAACCGTCAAGATAGAGTGTCTGAACGTTTGCGGTAGTAATTGATTTTACTTCAACGGATACAACATCTTTCATATAGAGCTTGACCGATTTTCTTGCTACAACGTAGGGAATACCAAGCTGTCTTGACATTTCGTATGCAAGAGGGATTCCCTTTGATTCGGCAGTAATTATAACATCACATTCGGGGCATTTTTTAATAAGTTCCTCAGCGGATTTTACAGTAATTTCCACATCTGAAAACATTATAAATGCAGCTATATCTATTTTATCGTTAAGAGGACAGAGAGGGAGTTCCCTTTCAAGTCCCGCAATTGTCATTTTATATGTATCAGGCATTTTTAAACCTCCTTTTATTTTTTAATCAAGAGCAGTCCCAGTAGAATGACACATTTTCAAGATTTCCGGCTTTCAGGTCTTTGCGGGTGATTTTAAAGTGAGCTACTCCCGCATCGCACCATAATACACGGTAATCCTTTGAATTATGATAGTCACTGTCAAGCTGGAAAAGTACAAATTCCTCATCATCTGACTGCATATCAATATGACTGATATATTCTTTGTATTTTGACCATTTAATTGAACGGTCGTAATTTTCGGGGCGGTAGCTTAAATAATCAACGAGTTGAGCCGATGCGGGATAACCGCCTATTTTAGTTCCGAAACTGTAAGCGTCATCGCGATAATCTTCATAAACTCCATAAGCTTCATCGCCCTCGTCTTCGGGGTCATACATTATTTCGCCCGAAATTTCGGAATAATACTGACAGAATAAAGCTTCAAGACGTTCATCGTCACGCCCCATAGTTTCCTCACCGGGATAAAATTTCATACCATATTCACCATTGACGGGGAAAGTACCTGTTTCGCCTTCAATAAATTCGGCAATTCTCGGAATAACATCACTTTCAGTAAGAGTATCATCAATATCCTTATGATATTTTACGGCAAAATTATCTGTTTCCCACGGCCATTCTGTTGTAAGCCAGAACTGCAATATACCCGAGTGAGGATAATCTTCAAGCGGTTCTAAATCCTTGCAGTTAATCTGTGCGAGAAGTTTCATTTGCTTTCCGCTTTTGTCAAGCGGAATTTCCATATCTTTTGGAAGATACGGAACACCTCCGACTTTGCTTTCAAAAATTGACGGTTTTGTATCAGTAAGCTCTATATCAAGCACAGGCACTCTTGTTTCGTTTTGAAGTTTTTCAATGGCAAGTTCAGCGTATTCTTCAGGTGTCGGCATTTTATTTCACCCCTTATTCAATCGGCTGAACAGCGTCCGCACCCCAGCCCATTTTTACTCCGGCAAGCAGATGGAAATGTAAGTGGTGAACGGTCTGACCGGCATTTTCTCCGCAGTTTGTAACTACTCTGAAACCGTCAGAAATACCCTCTGCTTTTGTAATTTTTGCAATAGCCTCGAATATCTTTGCAACTACGGCAGAATTTTCAGCAGTAATTTCAGATGCTCCCGAAATATGTTCCTTAGGAATTACAAGATAATGAACAGGTGTAATAGGATTAATATCCTTGAAACAGTATACATAATCATCTTCATAAACCTTAGTGCTTGGAATTTCGCCGTTTATAATTTTACAGAATAAGCAATCCATAAATAAAACATCTCCTAAAAAAATAAAGTTTTCGGTCAAGCCTTTTTCAAAAGGCTTGCAGGGGAGGTTCGGAGGGGACAGAGTCCCCTCCGTAAAAATCATGCAAGCATTTCGCCCGCAACATTTTCGAGAATATTTAAAGCTTCGCTGATTTTATTAACATCGCCTGCACCAGCCATAGCGTTATCGGGACGACCTCCGCCCTTACCGCCTGTAACGGCAGATACTTGCTGAACAATTTTTCCTGCATGCAAACCTTTCTTTACAGCGTCATCAGTGCATACGCAGTAGAAAGTACCCTTTCCGTCAGAAATTCCGGCAATTACAGCTACAAAAGATGATTCCTTTGATTTGAGAGCGTCACCGAGTTTGCGGAGCATATCCTTATTTGTACTTTCAAGCTTTGCTGAAACTATTTTAATTCCATTAATTTCCTTAGCGTTGTCAAAAATTCCGTTAATCTGTGAATTTGCAATCTGCTGTCCGAGACTTTCGATTTTCTTGTCCTTTTCCCTGAGTTCATTTGTAACAGATAAACATTTTTCAGGAAGCTCAGTGAGATTTGCAAGCTTGAGAGCCTTTGCGGATTCTGAAATAGTATTTTTATATCCGTTTATCAGATTAAGTACGCCCCAGCCGGTAACAGCTTCAATACGTCTTACACCCGATGCAACGGAGCTTTCTGAAACAATCTTGAAAAGACCGATTTCGGAAGTATTTGATACATGAGTACCTCCGCAGAATTCAATTGAATCATCAGCCTGTACAACTCTTACGGTATTTCCGTATTTTTCGCCGAATAATGCCATAGCTCCGAGCTGTCTTGCTTCTTCTATAGGCATTTCCTTTGTGATTACATCACATGCGTTAAGAATTTCAGCATTGACTTTCTGTTCAACTTTCTGAATTTCCTCAGGAGTCAATGCACTGAAATGCGAGAAGTCGAAACGGCATGCATTTTCATTTACAAGCTGACCTGCCTGATGAACGTGTTCGCCGAGAACATCTCTCAAAGCTTTCTGAAGAAGATGTGCGGAAGTATGATTTCTCATAGTAGCCTTTCTCTTTTCAGAATTTATTGAAGCAGTAACAATATCGCCCTTTGAAATACTTCCCTCTGTTATATTTGCTATATGAAGGAAATGACCCTCTGATTTGATAGTATCATCAACAACTGCACAGCCTGAATTTGATGTTGTAATCATACCGGAATCGCCTGACTGTCCACCGCTTTCAGCATAGAAAGGAGTTTTGTCAAGAACTATTACAACGTTGTCGCCCTCAACAGCAGTTTCGATTTCTGCACCGTCCTTGTAAATTGCAAGAATCTTTGAATCTGTTTCAGTAAAGCTTGTATATCCTGTAAATACTGTTGCGGGAACGTTAATTTTTATGCTGTTGTCAGCCCATGATGAATTAGCTTTTTTGAGATGGTCAATTCTTGACTTTTCACGCTGTTCCTTAACGAGTTCGTTAAAGCGTTCAGTATCTACATCAATGCCCTTTTCCTGACATATTTCGACAGTAAGGTCAATCGGGAATCCGTATGTATCAGAAAGTCTGAAAGCGTCATCGCCGGAAAGTGTTTTGGAATTGCCTGCCGATTCAATAAGAGAACTGAGAAGTTCAGAACCCTTGTCGATAGTCTTTGCAAATGATTCTTCTTCAACAGAAATGATTTTCTTTATATATTCTCTCTTTTCAGCGAGTTCGGGATATGCGGATTTGTTTTCATTTATAACAGTATTGCATACTTCACAAAGGAACGGCTTTGTAATTCCGAGAAGTCTGCCGTGACGTGCTGCACGTCTTAAAAGACGGCGGAGAACGTATCCTCTGCCCTCGTTTGAAGGCATAACACCGTCGCCGACCATAAATGTTGTACTTCTGATATGGTCAGTAATTACACGGAGTGAGACATCGGATTTTTCATCTTTTTTATATTCAACGCCTGCGATTCTGCTGATATGTTTCATGATGTTCTGAACTGTATCGACTTCAAAAAGATTGTCAACATTCTGCATAACGCATGCAAGACGTTCAAGTCCCATACCGGTATCAATATTCTTGTTTTTCATTTCAGCATAGTGACCGTTTCCGTCACTGTCAAACTGACTGAATACAAGATTCCATATTTCTATAACTCTGTCGCAGTCACTTGCCTGTTCAAAGCTTTCAAAAGGTCCGTAACTTTCGCCCCTGTCGAAATGGATTTCGGAGCAAGGTCCACAAGGGCCTGAACCGTGTTCCCAGAAGTTATCAGCTTTTCCGAGTCTGATTATGCGTTCTTTCGGAATACCGATTTTATTCATCCAAATCTGTTCAGCTTCGTCATCGCTTTCAAAAATGGTAATCCAGAGTCTTTCAGTCGGAATTTCAAGTGTTTTAGTAAGAAATTCCCACGCCCATTCAATAGCCTCTGTTTTGAAGTAGTCGCCGAAAGAGAAATTTCCGAGCATTTCAAAATAAGTACCGTGACGTGCAGTTTTTCCGACACGTTCAATATCAGGAGTTCTTATACATTTCTGACATGTTGTAACTCTCTTGTTCGGGGGTGTAGCCTGACCGAGAAAGAATTTCTTTAACGGAGCCATACCGGAATTTATAAGAAGAAGGCTTTTGTCTCCCTGCGGAATAAGTGAGGAGCTTGCCATTCTTGTATGGTTTTTGCTTTCAAAGAACGAGAGATATTTTTCTCTCAGTTCATTAAGACCTGTCCACTGCATATAAAAAAATCTCCTTTTGATAATAAAAATACATATATATTATAGCAGATTGAGTGAAAAAGTCAATGATTTTCTGAAATTTTCATGTAACCGGCAGTATTTTCAACAATTTCACGGAATATCGGAGCTGCGGAATCGTTGCCGTATCCGCCGTTTTCAACTAATACAGTTACAGCATACTTTGGATTGTCAATAGGAAAATATCCCGTAATCCAGGAATTATAAATTTCGTTTCCGTCATCATCGAATCTGTCAGTCTGTGCGGTGGAAGTCTTTGCAGAGGCGGTAGTATTATCAGGGCGAGCCTTTGAATTTTCATTTTTATTTACTGCCGACATCATAAGATACTGAAGTTTAAAAGCCGTTTCCCTGTCCATAGTATAGGCGTATTGTACTTTTTTTTCGTTTATAACAGTTTTTCCGTTATCGGTGTAGCCTTTTATTACCCTCAGAACAGGCATATCACCGTAATTTGCTATTGCACAGGTCATCTGTGAAATCTGTAAAGGAGTTGCGGTAAGCTTTCCCTGACCGAATGAAAAATTCGCCAGCTCTCCCGAAAGTGACAAATCCTTTTCTGTCGGAAGAACTCCGCCCGAACCTATTATTCCCGTGGCAAGGGGATTTTCACGTCCGAATCCGAGTGTAAAAGCCTTTTCCCTGAATGATGATATATCAAGTTTCTGCCCCAGTGCTATAAAATAAGTGTTACAGGAATTTGTCATAGCCTGTTCAAGATTCTGGTTTCCGTGACCGCTATGGTCGTGGCAACGGTAAATTCTACCGTCAATATTTATACTTCCCGTGCAGTTGTATTCAAAATCTTCAAGACCTTCATCAATAGCCTCGAAAGCCGTCACAAGCTTGAATATTGAGCCTACACTGTATGAATAAAGAGTTCTGTTTATCATAG
>JAEDMB010000088.1 GCA_016303235.1 Oscillospiraceae bacterium | reverse complement strand
ATATGATATAATAATTTTATACAAAATACATAAGGTGAATATATGAAAAAATTTATATCATTTCTTGTTGCAGTAATGCTTGTGTTTTTTGAATCTGATTTTGATATACTGGCATATGCTGATTATGAAAAATCAGATTTATGTGAATTTTCATACAGCAAAAATATTTCATACTGTGATTACTATGATTTATACTGTAATTCAGAACGTCCTGATTATAAAATTACTGTAAATGCCGTTGATTATAAATCAGCTGAAAATGCCTGCAAAAAAGACAGTACTGTTGTGCTTGACAAGCCACAGGGAAGTATTTCCTATGATATAGATATACCGGAAACAGGTATATACTGTATTGAAATAAATTACTGTCCCTTGGTTTCAAGCAGTCAGAATATAGAATTTTCAGTCAGCATTAATGGAAATATTCCCTATGATACGGCGTCAAGGCTTATTCTTAACAGGGTATGGACTGACGAGGGGGAAATAAAAAAGGATTCAAAGGGAAATCAAATCCGCCCTTTTCAGATTCAGAAAGAAATGCAGATAAAAAGCTTTATAAATGATACTGACGGGCTTTTCAGTGAACCTCTTGTATTTTATTTCGAAAAGGGTAAAAATCAGATTTCATTCAGCTTTGAGAGGGCATCTCTCGAAATAGAAAATTTTATAATTCGTCAGCCGGAAAGTTTAAAATCATATGATGATTATATTAATTCGCTTGATGTGGATTTTTCAGATACTGCTGATAATAAAATCAGAATAGAGGGGGAAAGTGCATTATATAAATCTTCTTCCGTACTCTGTCCGACTTATGATAATTCAGATTATCTTGTTTCTCCGTCAGATTATGACAACCTGATATATAATACAATAGGTGATTCAAGCTGGAATCAGCCTTTTCAGAGTATTACATGGCTTATTCCGAAAGAAAAAATAAAGACAGGATTTTACAGAATAGGTATAAAATCACGTCAGGACGAAATGAGAGGATTCTGTTCTTCAAGAAGAATTTATATAGATGGTCAGATTCCCTTTGAAGAATTAAATAATATAAAATTTCATTATGGCTCTGAATGGAATATTGTTTCTCCGGAGGGATATATATATCTTGATTCCGAAAGCGACCATTTTATTACTGTTGAGGCAGTACCTGATGAAATATCAGAATATCTCCGCAGAATTGATAAAATTCTATCCGAAATTAATGAGTATTATAAAAATATTCTTATGATTACAGGCGTTCAGCCTGATAAATATACGGATTATTATGTGCATGAAAAGCTCCCTGAACTTCTTGACGACTTCGGACAATTTTCATCGGAACTGAAGAATATTAAAAAAAGTATTGAAGACATTTCTGATTCTTATGGTTCAGAGGCATCGGCAATTACAGGCATGACAAATATTCTTGACAGGTGCATTGAAAAGCCTCTGAAAATTCCGCAGTATATTTCAGAAATACATGATAATATTTCAATTCTTTCGGCTTGGGAAAGGGACTGCCGGAAAACTCCCCTTGAAATCGATTACATAGAGCTTTGCACTGAAAATCAGAATTTTTCAGATACTAAGGGGAATTTTCTGAAATCCCTTGAATTTGGATTCTGTTCTTTTATAAGTTCATTTTTTGTTGACTATTCATCTGTATCTGATATTTCCGGTGATGACTGCATTGAAGTCTGGGTTAATTCCGGACGTGAACAGGCTCAGATTATAAGGGAACTTGCAGAATCAGAATTTATGACTGAAAATCCGGATATTCCCGTATCAGTTAATCTTGTTTCGGGAGGAATTACGGAGGCGTCTATGACCGGAAACCAGCCTGATGTTGCATTGTTTCTCGGCGGTGAATATCCGGTTAATCTTGCATCAAGAGGACTTCTTGTCAATTTTGAGGATTTTGAGGACTATCCGGAAATAAAAAAACGTTTTCAGAGCAATGCTGTTGTAAATTATGAATACAACGGCGGTTGCTACGGTATTCCCGTAAGTCAGAGCTGGGCGATGATGTTTTACAGGGAAGATATTCTCATGGAACTCGGTTTTGATTCTCCTCCCGAAACATGGCAGGAGCTTATTGATATGTTGCCGGCAATTCAGAGAAACTATATGTCAGTTGGTCTTGTACTGCCTTCAAATAATATTTCTCCTGCCACTGAAACCGGAAATACTTTTGCATGTCTTTTGCTTCAGAAAGGTCTGAATTACTACAATGAGGATTTGACGCAGTCTGTGCTTGATTCACCCGAATGTGTTTCCGCTTTTGAACAGTGGACGGATTTTTACAGAAAATACGGCTTTATGCAGTCATATGATGCTTTCAGCCGTTTCAGAACAGGCGAATATCCCATAATAATTGCTGATTATACGTTTTTCAATAATCTTGAGGCTCTTGCTCCTGAAATAAAAGGATTATGGAATTTTACTTCAGTTCCCGCAACTGTACGAGATGACGGAACTGTTTCTCATGCCGTAAATTCAAACGGAACTTCTGCCGTTATCTTCAATAAGGACGAAAGTAAAAAAGATAAGGCATGGGAATTTATAAAATGGTTTACAAGCTCTGAAATTCAGACGGAATACAGCAACAGGCTTGAATGTGTTATGGGAATTACAGGCAGATTTGCTACTGCAAATACAGAGGCTCTTAAAAGTCTGTCATGGTCTTATTCCGAACTTGAAAGGCTTATGATTCAGCGTGAAGAACTTGAAGAAATTCCGATTATAACTTCTTCATATGCCGTTACAAGAAATATTATGAACGCTTTCAGGGAAACTGTCAATAACGGTCAGAATCCGAGAGATACTCTTATATGGTACAACAGAGACATAAATAATGAAATCAGGCGTAAGCTTGAAAATACAGGTTAGGATTTTTCGAGATGAATTTTAAAAAGACTTTCAAAGAAATAAGGAGTTCGGGCGAATGTTATCTTATGCTTGCACCCTTTATGATTTTTTTCATACTGTTTACTGTAATACCGGTTGTTATGTCAGTTCCGGTAGCCTTTACGGATTTCAATATAGTGCAGAAACCGGATTTCATAGGACTTGAAAATTTCAGAAATCTTTTTCTGAATGACAGAATTTTTATGAAATCTATAAGAGTTACTCTTATATTTGCAGTCGTTACAGCTCCGGTCAGCTATGCACTTTGCTTTATGCTTGCATGGTTTATAAATCAGATGCCATCTGCTTTGAGAACAGTTTTTACACTGGTTTTCTATACTCCGTCTATGGCTAATATATATGCTGTATGGCAGTTGATTTTCAGCGGTGACAGATACGGATATTTTAATTCTGTTCTTATGAAGCTCGGAATAATAATTTCACCGGTTCAGTGGCTTACTGATTCAAGATATGTTCTCGGAGTCGTAATTGTTGTACAGCTATGGATAAGCCTCGGGGCGGGATTCCTTGCATTTACTGCCGGATTTCAGAATATAGACCCCTCATATTATGAAGCAGGTGCTGTTGAGGGAATTTCAAACCGCTGGCAGGAACTTATATATATTACTCTTCCGCTTATGAAACCGCAGTTGCTTTTTGCCTCTGTAATGCAGATTGTAAGCTCCTTTACTGCCGGAGCTGTTGCACAGAATCTTGTAGGCTTTCCGAGTACGGATTATAAAGCCCATACTATAATGACTCACGCTTATGACTACGGCTGGATTCGCTATGAAATGGGTTACGCCTCTGCAATATGCGTTGTACTTTTCATATTTATGTATATTTCAAATATGCTTGTAAATAAATTTCTTAATCAGGAGCAGTGATTTTTTTATGAAACATTCGGACAGGAGAGCGGGAAACATTGCAGTATTTTTATTTCTGACTGTTTTCGGCATTTTTATGGCTTTGCCGATATATCTTGCTTTTGTAATGGCTTTCAAGCCCGAACAGGAACTTTTTGTATTTCCGCCAAAGCTTTACACTCTTAATCCTACTCTTGACAATTTCAGAAACATGCTTGAAGATTTGAGCAAGTCTCAGCTTGTACCGTTTTCAAGATATTTCTTTAACAGTATGCTTGTAACTCTTTCTGTTACTGTATTGCAGTGTATTTTTTCGGCTATGGCGGGATTTGTCCTTGCAAAATGCCGTTTCAAGGGTAAAAATTTTCTCAATGCCTTTATAGTGGTATCACTTCTCTATCAGAGCAATGTTATATATATTATGCAATATACTCTTATAGCCAGGCTGAATATGATTAATACTTACAGAGCATTGATTTTTCCGATGATAGCATCTCCGATGTCGCTTTTCCTTATGCGTCAGAGCATATCGCAGGTTCCCGATGAAATTATTGAGGCGGGAAAAATTGACGGCGCTAATCTTTTCAGAATATGCTGGCAGATTGTTATGCCAAATCAGAAACCTGCTATTGCAACTGTTATGATATTTGCTTTCCAGTCGGCTTGGAATATGCAGAGCGGTAGCTTTATATACAAAGAAAATTTAAAGACGCTCCCTACTGTAATTCAACAGCTTACCGCCTCGGGAATATCTAAAACGGGAATATCTGCTTCCGCATCGGTAATTATGCTTTTGCCTCCTGTAATAATATTTATATTTGCAAGAAAAAGTGTTATAAAAACTATGGCTCATTCCGGAATAAGCGGTTAGGGAGTTTAAATATGAAAAAGCTTTTTTTATTGATTTTTATTTTCCTGACTCTTTTCAGATTTGATGTTTCGGCAGAATCCTATAATTATAATCAGAGGGGCGATGCTGTTCTTTCACAGGCGGGATATACTGCTGAAAAAACAGTTTCGGGCGGAGATTTGAAAATTTCGGAATTTAATTCCCCGAATGATATTTTTATATGCGGTGACAGGTTTTTTATAGCTGATTCCGGAAACAACAGAATTTTATGCCTTGATATTTCACTCGAAAGGATTATTAAAATATACAGCCGTTTCACTATGCCTGACGGTTCAGAAACATTTTTGAAAAATCCGTCCGGTATTTTTGCGGATTCTGAAAAAATTTATATTGCCGACAGCGAAAATTCAAGAATACTTGTATCTGATTATGACGGAAATATAATTCTTGAAATTAATATTCCCGATGACAGTGCATATAATTACAGCACATTTATTCCGCAGAAAGTAATAGCCGATAATTACGGAAATATTTATGCCGTTTTGAGCAATGTTTATTCCGGAGCTGTCATGTTCAGTCCGGACGGTGATTTTCTTGGATTTTTCGGTGCTAACCGTACCGATAAGCCAAAGGATATTATTCTTGAAAATATAAAAAATATTTTCCGCAGTGACAGTAAAAAATCAAGGAGAAAAAGAAATATTCCTTCCGGAATTTCCGGCTTTGACATTGACAGCGGAAATTTTATTTATACATGTACATCTTCCGAAAATCAGAATACTGATATTATAAAAAAATTAAATTCCGCCGGACAGAATTTATTTATGTATAATACAAATATATTCGGCGATTATCCCGATTTGTATTCAGTACAGGAAAAAAATATGTTCTGTGATATTGATATTTCTGAAAACGGATATATTAACTGCCTTGATTTCAGATACGGAAAAATCTTTACTTATGATAAAGACTGTAATCTTATATTTATTTCGGGCGGAAAATCAAATCAGCTCGGAGGCTTTGAAAGAGTTTCAGCCGTGGAAAGCTATGGAGATAATTTATTCGTTCTTGACAGTATGAAAAATACTGTTACGGTTTTTAAAAAAACAGATTTCGGAAAGCTTATTGAAAATGCTGAAAGTCTTTATAATTCGGGTAAATATTCCGAATCAATTGAGATTTGGAAAGAAGTTCTCGTAAGAGATGCAAACTGTCTTACGGCTTATAATAAAATTTCATCTGCATTTCTTGTACTTGGTGATTATAAAAATGCTGTGGATTATTCAAAACGTGCTGAGCTTTCGGATATATACAACAGAGCTTTTGAGGGGTGGAGAGAGGATTTTATTTCTGAAAATTTTGGATTCGTTATAATTATTATTGCCCTGATTGTTTTGCTTTGCCTGAAAATGCCGTCACTGAAATTTAAAAATTCCGTTAAAAATTCGCTTGTTATTCTTTTTGTTTTCTTTATGGCTACAATAGCAGACGGAACTCTTTACGGACTGCAGTTCCGTATTGAGGAACAGAGAGTTTTTAATATAATTCCCTATTTTGTAAAAAGTATCGGAATATTTCTTTTGTGGTGTATTTCAAGCCGTGCATGCGGAACTTTTTTCGGAGGGTGCGGAACATTCGGAAATATTTTCATCGCAACTTCAGGAGCAGTTATTCCATATACAGCACAGCTTTTTATTAATGTTATTCTTTCGCATGTCCTTATAAGAGATGAATATGTTTTTATGCAGATAATCAGGATTGCCGGAATAATATGGACAGTTATACTTGTTTTTAATTCAGTTAGAGAAGTTCATCATTACAGTTTTAAGGAAACTTTTATTGCTGTTATTATGACAGTTCTGGGTATTGCCGTAATGATTTGTCTTGCTGTGCTTGTGCTGTGCCTTTTTCAGCAGATTTATGTATTTATTCTTTCACTTCTTACTGAAATATCTTACAGAATAAGGAGCTGACTTATGAGAAACAAAATATTTTCCGTTTTCATGATTTTATTTATTATGATAATATTTCCGTCATGTTCGGAGAAAAGTTCAGAAGTTTCCGTATACAGTGAAAATACAGATTATAATTCTGTTTCTGATTCTGATTTGATTGAAATTGAAAATAAATATACCGGATATAAATGGGATTGCGGAGATTTTTCAAGCTCACTTACTTACGGGATACCTTCTGAAAAAAGCGTTAAGAGTATAAATTCGGGAGATGATAAATGCAGAATCAGTATTTCGGAAATTTCCGGAGGAGCTTGCGTTACATATGATTATTATAAAATCGGAATAAAATATTCTGTTGAATATATTCAGGAAAAAGATTATTTCCGGGCAAGTATCAGGACTTCTGAAATAGCAGAAAACAGTAATGCACTTGTTTTAAAAATATCAGTTCTTCCGCTTTTAGGTTCTGCAAATTCAGATGATGACGGATATTTTGTTATTCCCGACGGGTGCGGTGCTTTGATACGTTTCAGCGATAAGAAAAATTCATATTCGCAGAGAGTTTACGGAGATAATATTTCATTAGTTCCCGATAAAAAAACTGCTGATAAAAAACAGATTTATCTTCCCTGTTACGGAGCTGTTAAAAACGGAAATGCTTTTCTTGCGGTTGCATCAAAAGGAGATTCAAATGTATTTATTAATGCCGATACCGGTGAACTTAATACATGTAATTTTTCATTTGTCATACGTGATACTGATAATTTTTCAATGACGGATTCTGATATTACTGTTTTTGAAAGCGGAAATATACAGTGCGATGATATTGAAGTCAGATATTATCCTATTGAAAAATATAACGCAGGATATTCTGATATTGCAAAAAAATACCGTGAATATATTATGGAAACTTATAATCTTTCGCCTGTGAGTGAAAATAATAATATTCCGCTTTATATCAATCTTTACGGCGGTACTGAAAAAAAATCTTCTGTTATGGGTATTCCGTCAGATAAAAAAATATCCCTTACGGGATATACGCAGGCTGTTGATATTCTTGAAAATTTCAGTCAGAATGATGTTGAAAATATAGTTCTGACTTATTATAACTGGACTGATTCACAGATATGCCGGAAAATTGATACAAATGCTGAAATTTCGGATATTCTTGGCACTGAAAAGGAATTTAAGAAACTTATTGATTATTCCG
>JAEDMB010000087.1 GCA_016303235.1 Oscillospiraceae bacterium | reverse complement strand
CCATAACACCGACCGTTGACGGAACAGTAGTAGTAGTAGTAGTAGTAGTAGTAGTTGTTGTTGTTGTTGTTGCACCTGCATTCAGCGTAATGCCTGCAATATCAGCTTTTGTATCGGTTGTTGTCTGAGTGTCATTATTCCATATACCGCTCCAGTAAACCTGAACCTGTATTGAATCAACGTTTGCAGGAACTTTAAAATGATAGTCCATATATCCGTTGCTGTCGAGAGTACCTTCAAAATCAACGGTTTTCCATTCTTCAAGAGCGTTGTCCCAGTAGCCTATTGCACCACTTATTCCCGCATTAGGAACACCGCTGAATTTAATATCAGCAGATTCAACATTCTTTACGTTTTCAGTAACAATCGGGTATTCAATTCCCGTTGCAGTGGTTGTAGTTGTGGTTGTGGTTATTGTAGTTGTAGTTGTGGTTGTAGTAGTTACGGGAATTTCCTCAACCTTTTCGAGAATCCAGCTCTGGCACTGATGACCGTTGACTTCATACTGCTGAACATTCGCACCGCTTGACTTGTCAGCATTAATTATTTCAACGCATGATTTGTCGCTGGAAACCTTGGTTCTTATTACATAACTGCCGTCAGGATTTTTTGTAAACTTAAATTTCTGTGCATCATTCTGCTTGAAAGCATAGATTTCGATATTAGTACCGTTATCGGGTTTCTTTGCAGTTACGTCAAGAGCCTTTGACTGACCGTCACCAAGCTGTGAAATAAGGTAATAATATCCGTCACCTGCTGATACAGCTTTCCATGTATTATGGGCAGATGAACCGTAAGCACCCCACTGCTGAACATTTGCACCGTTAGTATCGCTTGCGTCCTGAACTTCCATATAAAGACCGCTGTTTACGTTTTTAATCATATATATGGCTTCTTCAATAACAGATGCCTCGGGAATTACCGGCTGAATCGGTTCAACAGGTGTATTACCGCTTTTTCCGAGAACTGTTACAGAGGGCTTTGCTGGCAGAGGTTTTTCAGAACCTAAATAAAAGCTTGCATGAGGTGGCTGATTGTATGCAGTATTCTGTCCGGCAACCTGATTTCTGTACTGAGGGTCATGCATAAGAGTCGTTATTCTGTAATCTGTTTCATAAGGAGTGCAGTAAATTCTTATAGATTTGCTGTCAGCAGACCTGACTATAAGTTCTTCTCTCCAGTCACCGAAAATATCAGCTGAAAGGCAAGGAGTTCCTTTAGTAGTGTTGCATGTATAATAACCGTCAGTCTGAAGAAGATTTGTAAGAGTTCCGTCCGCTTTCATTTTGGAAATCTTAGCAGGAGAATCTGTGTAGCCGTCAAGGATTTCACGCTCAAGGTCACCGTCCCAGTAGCTGAGGAAGTTTACAGCAGGACGTCTGCATGAAAGAAGATTTCCCGAACCGTCAAAGACATCATTTCCGAGTCCCCAGAATTCCGCACCGTCATTTCCAGCCCATACGTTATCAGCACAGCATCTTCCTGTATCGCCTGTGCCGTTCTTATGGAATATTACCGAACCTGTTGCACCGTCAAGAAGTGAAACGCCGTAGGGTTTATCTTCGTGACAAATCCATACTTCTATACCTTTTCTGTCAGGGAGCAGGTCACCGACATGAATAGCATCACCATGACCTTTATTATAGCACCAGAGAACTTTTCCGTTATCGTCAAGACATGTTGAACCGAGTATAAGTTCCTGTCTGCCGTCACCGTCAACATCAGCGGGCATACAGTTGTGATTTCCGTCACCGTATCCCTGTGCGGAGGAGCTGTTTCCTGTATCGAATCCCCAGCGTCTTACAAGCTTTTTATCAACAACATCATAGGCAACAGCAGTCATTCTTGTATAATAGCCTCTGACTGATACAGCACTCGGCTTAGTTCCGTCAAGATAGCAGACTGCACCGAGAAATCTGTCAACACGGTTTCCGTACTTGTCGCCCCATTTTGAAACATCACCACGGGGATATTCATAATTGACAGTATCAAGAGCTTTGCCTGTTGCACCGTCAAAAAGAGTATAATATTCAGGGCCGGAAAGAATATATCCGCTTGAATTTCTGTAATCCTTTGATGCATCGCCGATAACATTTCCTACGCCGTCAACAGTACCGTCAGCGGTTTTACATGTCATTTCAGCTTTGCCGTCAAGGTCGAAATCGGCAACGAGGAACTGTGTATAGTGAGCTCCGGCACGGATATTTTTACCCAAATCGATACGCCAGAGCTTAGTTCCGTCAAGTCTGTAACAGTCGATATAAACGTTTCCTGTTTTGCCTTTCTGCGAATTGTCCTTTGAATTTGAGGGGTCCCATTTCACGAAAATTTCATACTGACCGTCACCGTCAACATCTCCGACAGAACAGTCATTCGGGCTGTATGTATAATCAGAACCAGCCGGCGGAACGTCCATATTTATATCAAAATATGAATTGTTTGAAATCATCTTACAAGTATCAGTGCTTACAACCTGACCGCCAGCAATAGTTTCAACCTTGTAAACGCTTGAAGCGTTTCCGTTCTTATCGAGATAACAGGTTGCCTTTCCGGACTGACTTGTATATACAAGCGTATTGTTGCGATAGAGCTTAAATTCGGCATTGTTGTCATCGTTAGCAAGATATCTCCAGCTTACGAGCATACCCGAACCCGTATTTATTGCGGATATGCCTCTGTCGAGATACTCAACCCTCATAGAAGTTGCAGCATCAGATTTTAAAGCATTAAGATTTCCGCCGTATGCCAGGGGCATTGAGACAAGCATACATGCAGAAGTTACAGCTGAAAATAATTTTTTCAGTTTTCCTTTCATAAAAAATCCTCCTCTTAATTTAATATAAAAAATCCACATACTTATAATAATATTATACAACCTTACTAAAAAAATTGCAATGATATATTGTATCAAATTACTGACATATTGCAGTATTTTTTTGATTTATAATATGATTTAATTTTACAGATACCATATTGACACAAAAATTCTTTTCTGATATAATCATATAAATATATAAAAGGGAGGATAAAAAATGATATATATTACAGGCGACATTCACGGTGATTATGATATAAAAAAGCTTGGCTTTAAATCATTTAAGGAGGGACGTAAGCTTAAAAGAAATGATTATTTAATCATATGCGGAGATTTCGGACTTTTATGGGACAATTCAAAAACCGAAAAATACTGGCTTTCGTGGCTTGATTCAAAGCCCTGGACAACCTTGTGGATAGACGGAAATCATGAGAATTTCGACATGCTTAAAGAATATCCCGCTGAATCATGGAAAGGCGGAAAAATACAGAAAATAACGGAAAATATATTTCATCTCTGCCGTGGGAACGTTTTTGAAATTGAAGGCAAAAAAATATTTGCATTCGGCGGAGCAGAAAGCCATGACAAGCAGTTCCGCACTTATGGCGAATCCATATGGGAGGAGGAACTCCCCTCCCCCGATGAACTTAAAAACGGAATAAATTCACTCAGAGCTGTTGGAAATTCCGTTGATATTGTTATTACCCATTCACTTCCGAACCGTATACAGAAAGATATTTTCCCCGAACAAATTTATCCCTCAAACATACTGACCGAATATTTTGATGAAATAGAAAATTTTCTTGATTATAAATTCTGGTTTTCGGGACATTATCATATTTCTATAAAATATGACAAAAAGCATTATATGATTTATGACAATATAATACGTCTGACTGAAAACGGCTTTGAAAGAATATATCCGTCTGCAAAGGACTCAAAATATATTGACAAACTACCCGACAAAGTATAAAAAAGGGCGAACCGTGTTCGCCCTTAAGCAACAGAATTTTAAATTCTGACTCTCCTGTCAATTCCTTTCTGCTGATAAAAGAGGGTTTTATCCTCATACATATGCTTTTCAGCATTTTTAATAATCGAATCGATATTAATTCCGGAATAAAGACCTGTATCACAGCCGACTGAAATATGATAATTCATTTCTTCAACGTCTTTTATTAAGCTTTTGGTTCTGCGTTTAAGTTCCTCCGGAGTGCAGTCAACAGCAAATGCAACAAATTCATCACCGCCGATACGGTAGGAGTCATTTTTACCGAAATATTCCTGTAATTTTCCGGCAACAAACTTTAACATTTTATCCCCTGCCTCATGACCTTTTGTGTTGTTAAGCTCATGCAGACCGTTTACATCGATAAAAACACATGAAACAGATTTACTGCACAGTGAGGGATAAAAACTTAAATTTTTTTCATAACAATTCCGGTTGCGTATTCCTGTAAGCAAATCAATTTCGCTCATAACAGAAACTTTCTGTTCATACAAATATCTCTGACATTTTACATTCATCATATAGGTGCTTACTATTACGCTGATTGCACCGAAAACACATGCATCTATAATATCCGCAGTAAGCACATAATCCACTTTTACATATAATGCGATAATTATAAAAACAGCAGTATAGAAATTTATAAACACAGCCATTCTGACCGGTTTGTCTGTAAAAAGCAGTGGGACAGTCAGAATAAGGGCAATAAATGAAACTGTCTGTTCATCGGGTCTTGTAACTGTACCGAGTATAATCCCGAATATAAACAGTATACTTACAAAAATATAAATATCAGTCAGAAGTACAAGCGGACTATTTTCAGAAAACAGTTTTGCTGTAACAAGTACAGAAAGGGTACTAAGCATTGTAAAAAAATATACCCATCTGCTTGTCTCTACATCTTTTGAAAAAAATGACAGAAAAAACATGATAAACAGGAATACTGAGGCAACAGCGGAAAAAATTATAAGGTTCTGCCGGTTACCGCTTTGAATTTCGCCGGAAATAAACTTATAATCATCTTTGCTGATACCGGAATAAATAAAATACTCTTTAAAATTTTTTATCTTATTCATCAGATTAATCCTTATATTAAGTTTTTGATTTGTATAATAATAATTATTTCAGTATAAGTTTATCATATTTTTAATTAAAAGTCAATAGTTTTCCGACAAATTTTGTATGAATTTTCAACGTCAGAACTTTCTCCCATTATATTGACACAAAAAACAATATTATAGTATAATCTGAATATATTTTTCAGCAGAAAGGAGCATAACAGAAAGCTATGAAACACGATTTGACACATGGCAATGTAACAAAAACAATGATTAATTTTGCATTGCCGATGATACTCGGGAATTTATTACAGCAGTTTTACAATATAGCCGATACTGTCATTGCAGGAAAATTCATAGGTGCTGATGCACTGGCATCAGTAGGTTCAGCATATTCTCTTATGACGTTTTTAACATCAGTTATCATCGGTCTCTGTATGGGAAGTGGAACGGTTTTTTCCATATGTTTCGGCAGAAATGACAGAAACCGACTTAAAAACAGCATAGCAGTTTCATTTTTGTTTATCGCAACGGTTACAATAATTATTAATACTGCCGTATTTATGAAAACGGATTTAATTCTGCATATGATGAAAATTCCGGCAGATATATATTATTTAATGCGTAAATATGTGAGAATTATTTCCGCAGGAATTTTTTTTGTATTTCTTTATAATTATTTTTCGTTTCTTTCAAGAGCGTTGGGAAATTCAGCAGTACCGCTATGTTTTCTCGGCATATCATCAGTGCTTAATATAATTCTTGATATTTTATTTATAGTTGTTTTTAAAACAGGAATAAGCGGTGCGGGATATGCTACGGTAACTGCACAGGCTCTGTCGGGAATCGGCATAGGAATTTATGTTTTTATAAAAGAAAAAAATATTTTCCCGAAAATTAATGATATTAAAATCAACCGCATTAATTTTCTTGAAGTAATCCGCCATTCATTTTCAGCCTGCATACAGCAGTCAGTTATGAATTTCGGAATCCTGATGATACATGGACTTGTAAACAGTTTTGGAACGTCTGTAATGGCATCATTTGCAAGTGCCGTTAAAATCGATTCCTTTGCATATATGCCTGCTCAGGAATTCGGAAATGCCTTTTCGCTTTTCATATCGCAGAATTACGGGAGCGGAAAGCCCGAAAGAATAAGAGAGGGCATTAAAAAGGCTGTAAAAATTTCAGTAATCTTCTGCATTTCCGTATCAGTCATAATCTTTATTTTCGCACCCCTGCTTATGCAGATATTTGTTGACAAAACAGAATACGAAATTATTAATACCGGTGTAACTTATTTAAGAACAGAAGGCAGTTTTTATTTCGGAATAGGTATTCTGTTTTTGCTTTACGGATATTACCGTGGCATAGAAAAACCGGAAATGTCTCTTATTCTTACAATTATATCTCTGGGAACAAGAGTTATTCTCGCATATCTTCTCGCCCCTGTTCCATCTGTCGGATTAAACGGTATATGGTGGTCAATACCTGTCGGCTGGATTCTTGCGGACATAACCGGAATATTATATTTAAGAAAATCAAAAATATTACCGGAAATATAATAAGTCCACTGATTTATTGGAGTAATATATGAAAATTGCAATTAAAAAAATATATTTTTATCTGAAGTTTTTTATAATAAACAATTTGATTTTTGAAAAAAATATGCTATACTTAAATATAGAAAATTTAAATATACATATTGATTAAAATAAAAGCGAGGGTTATATTATGGGTAAAGGATACAGTTATGTATGCAGTAAATGCGGTAAAAATTTTGATGTATTTTTAGGCATTGGAATGATGTTCCCTGTAATTTACAGGAGAACAATAGAAGAAATCAAATCCGGAAAATACGGTGAAGAATGGAAAAAAATATTTAACAGTCAGCCTTATACAGCCACAAATGCACACAAATACTTGTATAAGTGTAAAAACTGCGGTTACTGGGAAGAATCCAAAGAACTTAGTTTATATGTCCCAAATGATTTGGAATCCTTCCCAAAAACGCAGTTTGGAATAAAAACCGTTGAAGAATGGGGATATGTGCCGTATGTAACAGAAATTGAATTAAAATATGACTATCATCTGATTAAGAGATATATTCACAAATGTCCAAAATGCGGAAAAACGATGAATCAAGCAACAGAAAAAAATGAATTTTTAACGCTTTCCTGTCCTGATTGCGGAGCTTTAGCAAAACGGGAAGGTGAACTTATGTGGGACTGATAAAATTAAAAATTTTCAATCGGAATATCTCCCGCATCTTCCGGCAAAAAATTAAGCATATTTTCGGTTTTCAGATACCAGTCACTGTTATGATGTTTTTTCATAAATTCGTCTGATTTTTCACTCATTACATAGTCAATAAACTGTTTCGGCAGAGTAAGGCCATATTTTAAAACATATTTCCATGTATCTCTGTCCCAATAGTAATAGCCGTCAGAATAAATATAAGGGCCTAATAAATCCTTATCTTCTATAAAAGGGTGCTTGTATACACCGGGGGCAAACAAATAAAGCTCTTTTATCTGCAAATATGCAATGACCTTGTCCGGAACAGAAAACGAACTGTCAATATAATTATAAATGCTTTTTTCACCCATATGTAGTTCAGCATAAGGCGTAAGGCAGTATCTTTGCTGAATTTCCTCTTCAAATTTTCTGAGAGCAATTTCATCTTCCGTTTTAACTTCATGATAAGGAACGTGCATAACAACCAGAGTGCAACAACATTCCCCTTTAACTTCTTTATCCGGATTTTTTGACTGTTTTAATCCTTCAGCCTTTAACTTTTCAGATACAGCCGTATAATCTCCGGCTAATTTGGGATTGATTAATTTCACATCACGTTCAAGAAATGTTCCGTCCATCATTTCTATTTTTATTTTATCACCCAATGCAATTTTTTCATTGACATCAAGCCTGACATCAATATTCAAAACTTCTCCTTTATTATCCTCATAAGGAGAACCGGTTACTCTTAATATTTCCATAAAATTCAGCTCCTAATTTAATTTAAAAAAATTCCGTTTGCAGTCAATAACATTCTGATTTTTCAGCTTGCT
>JAEDMB010000004.1 GCA_016303235.1 Oscillospiraceae bacterium | reverse complement strand
TATAGAATACAAGAATCGGAATAAGTGCAAGCAGATATGATGCGAATGCAAGGTTGTAGTTTGTGCCGAACTGTGTCTGGAAGTTCAGCTGTGCAAGCGGAAGTGTCGTTTTTTCTGAACCTGACATAATAACAAGCGGAGTCATTACATCATTCCATGTTCCGAGAGCCGTAAGAATTGCAACAGTTGCATGCATAGGCTTCATCATCGGGAAAATGATTGTCCAGTAAGTTCTCCATGTAGATGCTCCGTCAATATTGGCAGCCTCTTCAAGTGCAAGGGGTACATTTTTAAGATAACCGCTGTAAAGCATTACATTCATAGGCATATAGAATACAACATACAGTATAATTACGCCAAACATATTGTCAATGCCCATAATTGCAGTTTCTTTTACAAGTGGCATCATAAGTATTGCGAAAGGTACAAACATACCGCTTACTATATAGAAGTATATAAACTTGAATTTCTTGTTATTAGCCATAGCTCTGCCGATTGCATAGCCTGCCATTGAATGAAGTACAAGTGAAAGAATAATCGATGCACCTGTAATAATAAGGCTGTTTGTGAGGGAGTTCCAGAAATCTGTTACTCTCATAGCCTCAGCAAAGTTTGAAAAATTCAGCTTTTCCGGAAAGCTCAACGCTCCTGCAACGTCATTAGTCATTTCAGAGGGCGATTTAAGAGCTATGATTATTGTCATATAAAGCGGAAATAATATCGTAAGACAGCCGAGAACAAGCAATATTGTTACTGGTATATTATGCTTTTCAGGCTTGCTTTTTATTTCTTCAGCACTTTTTACTTTTACGGTGACGGGCTGGGATACAAAATGTTTTTCCGAACTCATAACTGCTCCTCCTTTTTATTTGTAATTGCAAGCTGTATAACTGAAATTGTAACGATTACAACAAAGAATACTACTGCATTTGCACTCTGGAATCCGAACTGACCTCCGTCCATACCGTTTCTGTATATGAGATAGGAGATTGATTCGGTACTCTGTGCAGGGCCTCCCTTTGTAAGGGACATAATCTGGTCAAATACCATAAGCATATTTTTTGTGCTGAGTATAAGATTTGTTGATATAAACGGTATCAGTAACGGAAGTGTGAGCTTGCGGAATGTACACCATTTTCCCGCACCGTCAATAGCACTTGCCTCGTAAATATCAGTCGGAATTGTCTGAAGTCCCGAAATATATATGATTGTATTCATTGCAACACTCTGCCATACGCCTACTATAAGCACGCCGACCCACGCCCATTTTTCACTTGCAAGAATACTGTTGCTGAGAAAGTCAAGTCCGATTGATTTTGCGACTGTCGGAATTATGTATGTAAAAATAAAGCTGAAAATATATCCGACAATAAGACCGCCGAGAATATTCGGAAGGAAATACATTCCTCTGAGAGTATTTTTGAATTTAATCCTGCTGTTCAGACCGAGTGCAAGCAAAAGCGAAATTACATTGATTAGAACAGTTCCGCAAAGGGCATACTTGAATGTAAACAGATATGATTTCCCTACTCTTGAATCCTGAAACAGGTCTGCAAAGTTTCTTAATCCTACAAAATCATATGAACCGTAGCCACGGTAATTCGTAAGGCTGTAAAATGCACCGGTAATAAGCGGAACAGTATTGAATAAAAAGAAAAGAATAAGTGCCGGAAGTATCATTAATATATATGTTCTGGTACGGCTTGACATAGGCTTTGACTTTTTCATTTTAATCCCTCCTCATATTTTCTGACTTTTTCAATAAGGTCTCTGTTGTATCTTGTCCATTCCTTGTCAAAGCGTGAGAGAAAAGTTTCAGCAGAATTTTCGCTTGTATCCATTAGGTAAGTCTGAATCATAGCATCAACGCTCATTTCACTGGGATAATGATGGTCGTGATAATCAGACATTCTGTCATCGGCAATATATTCTCTCATACCGTCAAGCATTGAGGGAAGTGTAAAATCTCCCTTTTTGCACGGAATGGCACTCTGGTCATCAAGATAAATCTGAACTGTTTCGTCTTCATAGAGAAAGCGGAGAACTTCATAAACAGCGTCCTTGTTTTTACATTCTTTCATAACTGCAAACAGGAGGTCAACGCCCGAATTTAATACGTTGTCTTCTTCATTGTCATTTGCGGGGAAAGGAAAGGAATCTATTTCCATATCGGGATTTACTGAAAGAATCTGCGGAACAGCATAGCTTCCTATGGTATACATTGCGGATTCTCCTCTTGCGAAAGCCGTACATGCATCGTTGTAGCTGTAAGCATACGGATTAGGTTCACTGTAATCGAGAAGTTTTTTTACTTTGTCAGCAACTTCTGCATATCCCTCGGCAAAAGTAGTTTTTCCGGCGTTTACCTGACTGCATATATCTGCATCGGCAATTCCGACCGCAAGAGCATTCCAGGGTGCAAGGGTAGTCCATGTATCCTTGTATCCGAGATAGAGAGGGTAAATATCAGTAGTTGACTGAATAGTTTCACAAAGTTCAGTAAATTCAGTCCATGTTGTTGGTATTTCCCAGCCGTTTTCACGGAACATCTCTTTATTGTAGAGTATTCCGGCAGCGTTGGCAACATAAGGGAGAGCATATATTCCGTCCTGCGGAATAAATTCAAGGTCTTTTTCGATTTGCAGATACGAAGGCTTTATGTCTGAAATTCCCTCAAAGTCTGAAATATCCATAAAAAGTTCTGCATCAAGAAAATTTGAATAATTTATATCTCCGCCGATTCCGACAATATCCGGATAATCTTCCTTGATAAGTCTTGTTTTAAGTACAGTCATAGCTTCATTCGGAGATTCAATTTTTAATTCAATATCGTCATGAGTTTCATTGAATCTCTGTTCGATTGCCTCAAAAGCCTTTACCGCCTCCGGCTTGTACTGCAACATTCGCACAACAGTTTTGCCGTTGCTTTCCGAACTGCAACCGCTCATTGTCAGCAGTGATGAAACTACTGCAAGAGATGTAGCAAAAGTGATAATTTTTCGGTATCTCATCTGATTTCCTCCTTATAAGTTATTTACGTTTTATCGTTGAATATATTATATCATCTATAATGCTATCAGTAAATAGCAGGTTTCAAGCATTTTTATACCATTTTGCTATTTTTAGTGCAAATGCATAAAATCACATTGCATTTTGGTATATATGGTGATATAATGGAAATAAAAAGATTAAAGCAAGGTGATTATTAATGAATGATTTATTGTTTTCAGTTTTTCCAAATGAAAATTTTGTTGATTTGGGGCTTTTCCAGTTTGGTCGGGAACGCTGTAAGCCTGCCCATTCCTTTGGCCCTGCTACAAGAAATCATTATCTTTTTCATTATGTTATTTCGGGTTCGGGAACTCTCTTTTCTGATGATTCAAAAGGCGTTACACAGACATATCATATTAAAAGCAATCAGGGCTTTATGATTTTTCCGAATCAGATTAATACTTATATTGCTGATGAAATTATTCCATGGGAATATATATGGATTGAATTTGATGGTCTCAGAGTCAAGGGTATGCTTGAATTAGCCGGAATTACAAAGGATACTCCTGTTTATCATGCACGTTTCAGGGAAATGCGTGAATTTATGATGAATGAAATGCAGTATATTGTCAGTAATTCTGATTCATCACCGTTTCATTTAATCGGTCATCTTTATTTGTTTCTTGATTATCTTGTACGTTCCGCATCAGGTCCGAAAATTACAACAGGCAGTAAGCTCAGAGATTTTTATATTCATGAGGCTCTTGAGTATATCGAACATAATTTTCAGAATGATATAAGTGTTGAAAAAATTGCTGAAGTATGCGGACTTAACAGGAGCTATTTCGGAAAAATTTTCAGAGAGGCTGTCGGAAAGACTCCTCAGGAATTTATTCTTAGTTTCAGAATGGCAAAGGCATCTGAACTGCTCAAGCTTACAAACTTAAGTATTTCTGATATAGGAAATGCCGTAGGATATGAGAACCCCCTCCATTTTTCAAGGGCATTCAGAAATATCTACGGCATTCCTCCGAGAGAGTGGCGGAATAAGAATAAAATCAGCTTAAAGAGATAATTTCAAGACTTTCTTCCGGATTTGGAGAAATTCCGTTGTCTTTATATAATTCATATCTGCTGTCTGAATATCCGACAAGCTTGATTGAATTAAAATCAATATTTGCGGTATTTTCAGCCGGTTCGCACATAGGAACAGCCTTGCCCTTGCGTATGAAGAATACAAGCTCATCTAATCCGGCATTGACATAGTGATGTCCGGCAGGCAGAATTTCCGTTTCAAAGTCATTGTATTTTCTCATTCTGACAAGCATCATTTCTTCGGGAAGATAAACATATCTTCCGAGAGCATTCTGTCTGTAAACCGGAGCTATCATAATTTCATTGCCGACAAATAACTGGTCTTCAGTCTGCTGTGAATTTTTATCATCTGGGAAATCAAATGCAATGGGGCGGAACATCATTTCATCATTCAGAACGGCTTTCAGAAATTCGCTGTAAAGATAAGGTATAAGGCTGTAACGTATTTTTATCATTTCAGCAGTTGAGCTTACATTGTCAAACTGATAAAGTTCCTGTTCACGTGTGCCGTCAGCAGAATGATTGCGGAAAAGCGGTGTAAATAACGAATACTGCAACCAGCGGAGCATTAAATCTTCTGTTGTATCGTTTCCGAATCCTCCTGTATCACAGCCTGTGAAAATGAATCCTGACATATTAAGTGCGGGAAGCTGTTGCATTGACTGGAGAATATGTGACCACCATGATTTATTATCTCCCTGCCATATTCCGCCATAGCGGTGAGCTCCTATATATGATGAACGTGAGAAAAATAATGTACGCTTTTCGGGTTCGATTTTCTGCAAAGCTTCAAATGCGGAACGTGTCATATTCATACCGTAAAGGTTATGCACATCGCTGTGCTTAATCATTTTTCCGTCAACATTGTGATAGAATTTATCATAATCGCCCTTGTTTCCATTGAGACCAGCAACCATTCCCGTAAATGTGAAATATTCATCTATTCCCATATTTCCGGACGTCAGTTCCTCAATTTTTTCAAGAGTTTCTGCGAGTCTGTCCTCTGTGTAGAATATTGCCGGTTCATTCATATCATTCCAGAAGCCGTCAATGCCGAGCTTTGTAAGAACGGAATATTTTTCTCCGAACCATTCTCTTGTTTTCGGATTCAGGAAATCCGGAAAATGTACTCTTCCCGGCCATACAGCTCCGACAAAATTTTCACCGTCAGCGTTTTTGCAGAAATAATTGTTTTCAACACCTTCTTCGTATACGTCATATCCTTCCTCGATTCTGACGCCTGCATCAATAATAGGTACAAGGTGTATGCCGTCGTTTTTCATATCCCTGACAAGTTTTTCAAGGTCGGGAAAACGTTCTTTATCAACTGTGAAATCCTTGTATCGTTCCATATAGTCGATATCCAGATATATGCTGTCCAGAGGAATACCGGCAGATTTGTATTTTTCTGCAACTTCTTTTATATCCTTTTCATTTTTGTATCCCCAACGGCTCTGACCGTATCCGAATGCCCAGAAAGGCGGAATATAGCTTCTTCCGATTATCTGTCTGAACTGCTTGACGATATCCTTTTCGGATTCACCGTCAATAATATAAACGGCAAGGTCGTTTTTATCGGCACGGATATTCATAATGTTTCTTTTGGTGTAGCCGATGTCAAAGACAATTTTTCCGGCATAGTCGAAAAATGCTCCGAATGTCTTTTCACCTTGTACAATTATGAAGTTATGAGCTCCGTAAAGTGAACGTGTATCCTCCTGATGATTGGGATTATCATAATTCCAGCCGATATATTCCCAGCCTCTTTTGTTGATTCCTCTGACCTGTTCTCCAAGACCGTAAACAACATCATTTTCTGAAAGTTCACATGTAAAACTGCCTTTTCCGTCAGTTTCAAAATAAGGGAGCTTTCCCTCGGATTTTTCTATATCCTTTATTACTGCATCAGTTGGAAACGGATTTCCGAATATGTATTTTTTTATCATAGCAAGTACTCCTTTTCTGTTATTTTTATGTGGCAGAAATCTTTCCTGATAGTAATATAATATCATATTATTCTGCCGTCTTCTACTGATTTTATACTTTTTTCTGATACTATCCTACTTTTTCGGAAAGGAAAATTTATGAAAAATATTCGTTCAAAAGAAAACAGAATCCATAGTTCTGCCGAAAAACCTTTTTCATTTTATGAGTGCATTATACCTGATTTATTCCCGTATGTTCCTATGCACTGGCACGATGAATTTGAAGTTAATTATATAATTGACGGCTCTGCTGAATTTATCTGCGGAGATGAAAAATTTATCTCCCAAAAAGGAGATATTATTATAACTCAGCCCAATGTGATACATTCAATATATACAAGCTCAAGGCAGGTATATGATACACTTGTATTCAGTACATCAATTTTCGGTGAATCCAAAACAGACAGATATATTAAAAAATGCATACTTCCGCTTATTGACGGCACTATGCGTCTGAAATCGCATATTAATCCCGAACACTGCTATTATTCTGAAATAAGAATTATTGCTGAAAATATTTTTTCATGTGCAAGGGGAAATCTTCCTCATCTTGATATGCTTATGAGAGGCGAACTTCTGAGACTTTTCTGGCTTCTTGAAACTGATTCCGAAGAAGGAAATCCAAATGATGAAATAAGTGAAACAATGCGTCCTGCACTGCTGTATATAAAGGAACATTTCAAAGATAATATCTCAGTTCAACAGCTTGCCGATTCCGTACATCTCAGTCAGAGCTATTTTATGAGTCAGTTCCGGCAGTGTGTGGGGTTCAGTGCCTCGGAATATATCTCACAGTACAGAATCAATTATGCCTGCAAGCAGATTGCCGATACAACCTCAAGCATTTCTGAAATTGCATTTGAAAGCGGTTTCCGTAATCTTTCCAACTTCAACAGGCATTTTATGCGTATTGTAGGCTGTACCCCTATGGCATACAGAAAGAAAAGCCGTACTCAAAGAATACAGATAGCTGAATATTCCCTGCCTGAATCAAAAAACACATAAATTCTTTTGATTTCTGTTGACATTAATAGTCAGATAGTATATAATTAATAATAAGCTCAGATAAAAATGAGTAAAATTTATTAAATACAGAAAGGATAAATACTATGAATATTTTTGAACAGAAACTGTCAGAACTTAAAGCCGGCACACCGGTTCGGTTTACGCAGTCAAACGGTCAGGTAATTGACGGAATTATTTCCGAAAATGACGGAAATAATTCACTTTCAGTACAGATTTCCTCAACAGTAACATTAAGATATTCACAGATAGCAGGCATTGAAATTAATAATGCCTTTAATAACATCGTTCCGCAAGTACCGGTTGCCGGAACTGTATCATCAGTTACCCCGCAGATAATGGAACAAGTATCACAGAAAGAAACTGAAAAAAAGCAAATCAGTATTTCCTGTACGGAAGATGAACTTAAAACAGCTTTTAAGGCTATGGACAGTGATATAAGAAAGGTTCTTACTCCTGTTTTAGGAAAACTTCAGAGTGCAATGAAAAGCCATGATTCATCTAAGTTTACAGAGGCAGTAGACTTAAACTGGAAACTTATGGAAGAACACGAATATGAAAATATACCGGAAGTAAATGAATTCTATGCTTATGCATGTATTTTAAATAACGACTACCAAGATGCTTCAATATCATTCTGTTATGCGAATGATACAAGAAATGCATACCGTTCTGCATACTACGGTGCTGAAAAGGAAGGTCTGCTAAAGCTTTATGAGTTATCTGCTGTTTTTTCTTCATTGTACATAGCAGAAAACAACAGTGACTATATCGATGAGGCTGTGGAAGTCCTTATGATTTCTTCTGAAAAATGCAGGGATATAACAGGACTGAAATATATTATTTCCAAAAATATTTCCGAAAAATCCGGAACTGCACTGCAGACTGCATTCAGATTTCTTGGAGAGAAATGCGGTTATCCTATAAACGATTTCAGCAATCCTGAAAGATGTATTACTGCGCTTCAGCCTTATTATACATCTGCCGGTATAGCGGAACAAATAAAATCATATGAAATAAATGAAAATCCTGAATCTGTTCAGAAATCCACTTTGCCAGATGAATTTTACAAAGGCAGTATTATATCATACAACTATTTTGAGGACAAAGGAACTATTGAGAATAAAGATGATAATACTGTATTTCCGTATGAACTTAATGATGTAACAGATATATCACTTAAAAATCAGCTCAAGAAAATTACGTCCAAAAAAGATTTCAAGCCGATAACTGTGGAATTCAAGACCGCAAGAAAAATGAGCAGGGACTATGCAGTAAGCATAAAGCGTGGCTGTGAACCGGTAAAAATCAAGGAAGTTCCTCAGTTAAAGACTGATGCCAATTTTCTGTTTACACAGGGAAGATATGAAGAGGCAATAGAACTTTACAGAGAACAGCTTAATACTCCTAAATGGGAAGAGGCATTTACTCAGATTATAATGTGCTTTCTTGCTATGTGGAACAAAAACGGCGACCTCGGATACAGCAATGAACTTGATGCAATGATTGATAAATATGCAGATAAACTTTCCAGAACAAATAAGAATCTTGAGGCTCTGCAACAGTACTATATGAAAATTCATAACTATTCAAAATGTCTTGCCGTAATCAATGACCTGATAGAATTATGTGAAAGCAATGATTATAACCGCATTCTTCATTATCTTATCTGTAAGGAACGCTGTTACCGCAATCTTAAGGATTATCCTTCGGCTATCGGACAGCTTAAAGACTGGCTCGACATAGTCAAGAGAAACAAGATTACAGAACGTTATGACATTCGCAAATCAACAATCTTTATTGAACTTGCAGAGCTTTATTTTGAAACTAAGGATTATGAAAATGCTGAAAAGTTTGCGAATGATTCCTCCGGCTGTGAAGAAAGAAAACAGGCACTGCTCAGAAAGATAAATTCCTTAAAGACTGATGAGACTGAGAGCTTTGATGATGATACAGATGAAGAAGATGACGATATTGCCGATGATTCAACAGCAATTACACTTCAGGAAGCATACGCTGAATATTCCGATGACGGAGAACTCGGCATTACTGATGCAGATGTTGCTGATAAAATATCAGTATTTGATGAAAAACACCTCTATTGTCTTATTGCATGGCTTTCCACAGTGACAAGAATTGCTAAAAAAAGTGAAACAGGCAAAAATTCTGTTCTTAACGATGAACTTACAATGATACAGGCTTTTCAGAGTATTGAAAATGCATTCAGCTATGCTTATCAGAATCCGCTTGCTGAATGTGAATATACAAGCACGCAGGTGATAAGCATTTATGAAACTGCACAGAAACTTATTCCACAGTACAGCAACGGACTTATGGTTTCGGCAGTTCTCCGCACACTGTTTAATCCGTCAAGCATGCAGGATTATTATCTTGATGATTTGATATGCATAATTGAAACATCGGAAAATGCAGTTAAATACCCTATGCTTGTAAATCTTCTTTCATCAATGAAATCATTCTATGAGAGTACAGGCTGTGCCGTTGATTCATTTGCAGGTTACAGAAGCAATAAGAACATAATTGATAATGTAATCAGCGAGGCAGATGAACTCTGTAAATCTATTGACAGAAGAAAAGATGTTTTTGAAAGTCAGGGACAGGTTCGCAGACTTCGTGAGGCAATGTTCTCCAGCGAAGACAGTGAGCTTAGAAAATGCCTGAATATCGTTGCGGAAAATAATACCGCTGAAATAAAATATGTCCGTAACTGTATGGAAAAAATGTTCATACGCAGTAACAAGCCTATTAATGCCGAAAATGTGGATATTCTCAAAATTGACAGCTTTATTGACGAATACTGGGACAAAGCCCGTGACATGATTATCAGTGAAAAAAGACATATTCAAAGACCGCATGACAAAATCAAAGGCAGTAAGCGTAACAATATAATCAGTTCCATAAAGAAAGTTATCAGCTGTATATGTGACTGGCTTGCAGTAGCTGAAAACTCAGGAAATCATGAAAAAGCATATATCAAGCAGAATTATGATGCAGTTGCTCCGCAGATTATTGATATGCTTGAAGAAGTTTATAATATCAGCAATAATGATATAAATGAAAACGGCTTTGACTGGGGAACTTACAGCATAAAAACAACGGCTGATGAACTTCTTTCAAAGATGAACGGTACTTATAATTCAAAGACAAAGAAATATTTCTTTATCGGATTTCTTTCGGGTGAAGATATTCTTCTTGATGATGATTATCTGCCGGAACTTCAGTCAACATTCTGCAGATGGGGCAGAATGAATATTCTGAACCGCATTGAACGCCATGCAACTGAAAATCATGTTTCATTTGAAGTGCGTTTGTCCCAGATATTCAGCGATGATGAAACAAAGCATAATTTCCGTACGGCAAGACTTATAAAGGCTTATGCAGAGGATACAGGCAATACGGCACTTGCAGAAAACAAGGAATTTGAACAGATGAATGCCTTTCTCAAACAGGCAAAACAGCGTTTTGATTCAATGTATCAGGATTTCAGCAATGAAATGGAGCTTTTTGAGAATTACGGTACAATTTCTGATATAAACGGAGAAAAAACTGCAATTCTCAAGCTTGCACTTGACTGGTACAGAATAACCCGTATTACAAATGACTTTGGATTTTATGTGAGAATACTTGATTCCATTAAAAATTATATTTCTGTAAATGCTTCCGAGCATGGACAGAACCTCAAGCGTCAGCTTGAAGACCTTGCAGACAAGCCGGAATATGATTTCGGCGTATATCCTAAGGAAATGATTGAGGCTCTTATTGATGACCAGAATTATACTTCGGCTGAATTTATGCTGAACTGCATACGCCGTCATGATACAAAAGATGTACATAATTTCACACTTGAACCTTTCGGATATTTCTCGGAATTTGTCAGTGAAAGTTCCATAAATTACAGGGTCGTTTCCGGAGCAGAAACAAATATTGTTGACAAGATATTCAAGTATTCCGGTAAAAAAGACCTTGAAAAAGCTCTTATTTATCTTACAAACAATGCCCGCAAGGAAACAAAGGGCGGTGCTGAACTCTTAAAGAACTGGCCGAGAAGAAGTCCGGTAAATCCGGAAGAACTGCAGAAACTTCTTGTAAAACTTGGATTCAATCCTGTTTCAATCGTGCCGGACAACAATATCAGCAATATTGAAAGCTACAAGGTATTCTGTCAGAAACGCAGTGGAAAAGTCACATATCCTCATTGTATTCCGGCTTTCGGTTCTCTGACAGAAACAGAGGGATTCAGAGTTGCATGCCTTTACGGAAAATTTGACTGCAACAGTCTGATGAACAGTTTCCACCTTATGAATACAACGGCAAAACACACTCTCGTTTTGCTTGACTATGCACTCAACATAGAAGAACGCAGAAGACTTGCAAGAAAAATTAAAGAAGAAAAATCCTTCTCAAAAACATTTATTGTTGTCGACAGAGTTGTTATTTTCTATCTTGCAAAGCATTATTCTGCTGATACAATAGCAAAACGTTTTATGGCAGTAACACTTCCTTTCGCATATTATCAGCCTTTTGTTGAGGCATCAACTCAGACAATGCCGGCTGAACTCTTTACAGGCAGAGAGGCAGAACTCACTTCTATTGAATCACCGGAGGGTGCAAACCTTGTATACGGAGGCCGTCAGCTTGGTAAATCTGCTCTTTTGAAAATGGCACAGCACAATGTCGATAAAAACGGCAACAATGACAGAGCTGTTCTGCTTGATGTACAGTACAAGAATTATAAGGAGGTTGCAAAACTCCTTTCACAGGAACTTATTACAAGAGAAATTCTTGATGAATCCTGTGAATGTGACAACTGGGACGACCTCGCAAGACATATAAAGAAACGTTTAATGGACGAAAATCCTGAAACACGCATTAACTATCTGCTTATTATGCTTGATGAGGCTGACGAATTTATAAAAACAAGTGCCGAAGATGACAATCCGCCTATTGTATCGGTAAAAAATCTTCCGGCAGGCAGATTCAAGCTTGTAATGGCAGGTCTGCATAACCTTTCACGTTTCAACAGGGAAATGTTACAGGGCAATTCAAACCTTATTCATCTTAGTTCTGTTGTTATAAAGCAGTTCCAGCGTTCAGAGGCAATCAAGCTCCTTACAAATACACTTGCATATCTCGGATTCCGCTTTGACGAAAAAGTTATATCATTAATCCTTGCAAAGACAAACTATTATCCCGGTCTTATTCAGTTCTATTGTCAGAAACTTCTTGAGGCTATGAAAAATGATGACTATGCCGGTTACAGCGAAACAAATACTCCTTATTATGAAGTAAATGAGGGACATATCAAGAAAGTTCTTTCAGACAGTGCATTTATGAACAAGGTTAATGAAAAACTTGAGGCATCTCTGTTTACTGAAGAAAAAGGTCACAGTCACTATCATATAATCGCACTTATTTTTGCGTATCTCTACCACGATTCACCTGCTGAAAAGAAATATACCATTGATGACCTTATGAGAGTGGCAGAAGAATACAAGATTACAAGACTTCTGAATCTCAGCAGGGAAAAAATAGAAGAACTTCTTAATGAAATGTGGGATTTGAACGTTCTCAGCAAGGAAGATGAATATTACAGATTTGCAACTGAAGGATTCCGCAAGCTCCTCGGAAGCAGAGAACAGGTTGAAAACAGTATGAGCGATTATTTTGAGGAGGATAAAAAATGATTATCGGAGAGCTTTGGTGGAACAGGCTTGTTAATTCTGTCCGTTTTCTTGATGATGTCAAAGACATTCTTATGGACGGTAAATCCGTTATAATGAACTTTTCAGACGAAATTCCATGGCTTGACATAATGACATATACATTAGAGCAACAGCTTGATTTTATGACGGATACCCGTTCATTTGAAATTCATGATGCATCAAAAATTCAGGAAAGCCCCGGAAAATACCTGTTTGAACGTTTCTGCAGTGAATCCGAACGCAAAAAATACTGGCCTGATAAAAGCTATGAATATTTTCTTGCAAAAAATGACAACACTCCTTTGCACCGCAGAATACTCTGCATTACCGGAATTAATTCCGGTAATGCAATCCGCTGGCAGAAAACAGTAAATGAATACCTTGAAAACAGAGATTCAGAAGAACGAGGAGTATTTATTCTTATTGTTCAGGGAGCAAGTACATATGAATCAGGGCTTATAGGAAATGTCAGATATTCAGATTACATTACTGATTATGACTGTCTTATGCTTTGCCTGACTATGTTATCATCAGCTAAGTGCAGTAGTATACAGAAACAGTACATTTCTGAAATTGCAGGCAATATAGCAAAAAATAATGTAGAAACTGCAGGTATACTGGCAACCGCCGGACTCAGTCTCGCAGAAAACCCTTTTGCAACAGCGAGCGAAGTTTTACATGAAAATAATATATCTGTTGACAACCTTTATGAACGTGTCACAACAGCAGTGTGGGAGGCACAAATAAAACTTGTATTCCCCCGCCTTGAAGATTTCAGACGTGAACTGGTTCAGAAACACTATGATAAAATTCAAAAGCAACTTCTTATTACAAGTTCCAGCGGTGAACGTGTAGAAAGGGCGAACGAGATTGAAATCGGTCAGTTGTTTTACATCTGTAAAAAAGACAGGATTCTGGATAAAAATGAATTTGACTTGCTTTGCAAAATGAGAGATGCAAGAAATCTTCTTGCACACAGGGATATACTGACATATGCCAAACTGACAGAACTGGGTATTTTCTGAGAATACCTGCTATAACAATATGCACAAGAAAAAACACCCTCCTATGGTGTAACAGAAACCATAGGAGGGATTTTTATGTCAGGAGAATACAGATATATAATAAAAATCAAGGATTTCCTTAATATGCCGGACGAATGTTTATAAGACTGCGTCTGTTTCATCATCGGGAATTTTCACATTTTTCATTTGCCATTATTTTACCTTAAAAATTTTTTCTTGATTTTTTAATCCGAATATGCTAAAATGTATCCGAAAGCATATTGCAGTCAATCCGGCGGTGTTGCAGTATAGTTGAAACATCGAAATTTCTACCAAAAAATATACAGAATCAATATGGTTTACAGCGAACTGAAAGCTGTTTAAATCACTCCATATTTGCCAAGAAATTTTTTTCCTATCAGTTGAAGCAGTTTATCAGCCAGAAATCCTATAAGACCAAGAACAACGATACCAATAAATATCCAGTCGGTTTTATAATAAAGTCTTGCTGTGTAAATCAGATATCCCAGTCCTTCTGATGCAGAAAGCATTTCTGCCGCTACAATACATATTATTGCAGCACTTAGCCCAAGTCTTATACCGATAAAGATATTCGGTATTGCCGAAGGAATAATAACCTTGAACAGCACTACTGTTTTTGAACCTCCCATTGACTGAGCTGCTTCTATGAAAGATTTGTCTACCGACCGTACTCCAGCTATGGTATTTACCATCACCGGAAAAATTACAGCATAGAAAATTAATGCTACCTTTGATTTTTCACCCACACCAAACCACAGAAGAAATAATGTAACAAAACCTATTGCAGGGATAAATCTGAAAAAATTAAGCAAGGGGTCAAGAATAAAACTTATTTTCCTGGAACAGCCTATGCCAACGCCAACCGGAACGGCAAATACAATTCCAAGAATCCAGCCTTTCAGAACACGCAACAAACTTATAAGAATATCCTGAAACAGAACTCCGCTTTCTATCAGATTTCCTGTTTCTGAAAATGTTGAAACCGGCCCCGGCAGAAAATCATCACTGTAAAATAAAGAACCAATCTGCCATATCGCAATAAGCACAGCCCATGCTGTAAGTATACTTAGTATTCCCATTTTCTTGCTTGATTTCTTCTCTTTGCCGTTCATTATTATTTCTCCTTTGAGGATAAAACATTTTCTAATACAGTTTTATCCATAAAATCGGTTATTTCAAAATCTTCGTTAAAATTTCCCGCCTGAATTGCCCATGCTTTAATAGAATTGAGATGTTTCTGCGAATCTTCTCCGAGGTCAAGTATCAGATTATTTCCTTTGAGAACTGCTGATGTCTGTGCCGCAGGCACTCCGTCCTTTGATTCTGCAAGGGCTGCTGTTTCATCAGGATTTTCCCCTATCCACTCCTGAATATCCGAAATAGCACTGAGAAATTCTTCTGCCGTACTCTTATTATTTTTCAGAAGTGTATCTGATGCAACATAATAACCGTCAACTGTCAATCCTAAATCACTCATCGTGTAAAACGCTGTCAGTCCGATTTCTTCCGCTTTGGACGCCGCTGCTGCTGAAAGCCACCCTGCAGCTGCTTCACCACCTGATAAAATTCCCAGAGCTGTCTGTTCGCTGTCAACGTTTAAAAGCTTACTTTCACTTTCCGATATGCCTGCATGTTCAAGAACTGCTGAATTGTAATATTCAAGAATTGTTCCCTGAATATTGGCAATTCCGTATTTTCCTAAATCTGCCGATTCTTTTATCAGCTCAGGATTCACATAAAATGTCCAGTAGCTGTCTGATGTAGTATAGCGTGATATTATTTTTATATCACAGTTTTCTTTTGTACTGCCTATTCGGTTTACTCCTGCATAATCGGTAATCAGTCCGATATCGCTCTGACCGGTAACGATTGCATCAACGGTATTTATTCCGGTTGCAAACTGAGTGACTTCAACATTCAATCCATGATTTTCAAAGAAGCCTTTTTCCTGACCGACTATCGCCATAATGTGGTCTGCTCCGCCTGTGTAAACACCCAGACGAATTTTGCTGGCGGATTCGCTTTTTTCTTCCCCGAATGAACAGCCGGCTAAACTTATAGTCAATACAGCAGTCATAAACAGTATTGCTAAACTTTTAAGCTTTTTCAATTTTCTCACCCCCTGTTTTTATTTAAACATTTCAATGAACGCTCTTACTCTTGTCAACAGCTGACCCGAAGGAGCACCGACCTGAAAACAACCGTCCAGTTCAATATTAGGTATGCCTTTTTTCTTGAAATAATCTCTGAAAATTTCAACATGTATACCGCCGAATGCACAGCCCACATAATGATAAAAGAATATGCCTTTTGAACCGACAGAAGTCAGTAGCTTTTCAATTCCCTTAATCTGATTTACCGGTGTTCCAACCAAAAAGTAATCAAGCACAAATTCCGCCATGCTTTCAAGAGGCGGTATATCCTCTCTCCAGTCCTTGTCATACGGATTCGGCGTATACCAGCTGAGAAGTGCTCCGTCGCAGTCGTCAATTGCCTTAAATAATCCAAATTCAAGTCCTCTTGCACCGCACCATGTAAGAGGAATGATTTTCTTTCCTTTAGGCTGTACGAAATCTGCTGTTTCCAGCTCAATCAGCAATTCGTCAAGGACTTCTTCATATTCCTCCGGTCTGCCATAATAATGTCCTGTTCCCATAAGCATGAACATGGTCGGCAGTCCTTTCAGATAAAGAGGATTTTTCACTCTCAGCTCCATGATTTTTCGCACTTTTTTCAGTATGCGGTTCATTCTTGCAATTTCAATTTTCATCTTTTCCTGGTCTACCGGTTTTCCTGTCAGCCATACTGCAAGGTCGTTCAGCTCTCCTGCAAGAAATGTCTTTAACTCGTCATATCTTCCGTCGTAATTTGTCTTAGGAAGAACAACGCCCTCAACTCTGTAAATTTCAAAGCCTTTTTCCTTTATAAGACCATAAGCCATATTGAACGGTTCGCAGGTATTGTTGAAAGCTGCAACCTTTTTTATGGTATTGTTCTTTCGCAGATACCACTCACCCAGAAGAACTGAAATCATAGAACAGGTTTCCTTCGGAAGGTCAAACACCTTCAAAGCTACCTCGTTTGAATTTCCCGCACTTAATCTTCCTAAATCTATGGCTGATACAGGTATAGTATCACAAGCATAGAAAAGCGGTGCTTCAAATACTCCCTGCGTCCAGACAGCCTGATGACCTTTTCTGTTTTCCTCCTCAGCATAATCAATATAACTCAGTGCCAAATCAAACAGCCTGCTTACTGCCTTTGAATAGGAGTGTACATTTCTGCTGTGCTCAATATATTCCAGCTGGTTCTGTGGTTCAGCAATTGCCTGTAAATTCTGATTACTCAAATTATTCCTCTCCCTTCTTCTCTTTTATAAGCTCAATGAATGCTTCCAATCTTGTTTTTATCTGTCCTGCATCGTTTGCCATATAACTGTTTTCCTGTTCAAGGAACGGTATACCCATTTCCTCAAATCTGTCTGCAAAAAGCTTCTTTGTCATTCCGTAGCATGGGCAGAACTTTATATATGTAAAGATGATTCCGTCAACATTATACTCCTGTGCAAGCTTTGCGGCAAAATCCACTCTTTCAGTTATCGGGTACTGTCTTGCACAAGGTGCCTGATCAAGATATTCATTCGCCAGATACTGCCACGGGTCATCAAGGCTTGAATTGTTTTCCCTTGCAAACTGACTGAAGCCTGTGCAGTGGTCTTCAATTACAACGGAAACATTCAGTTCCTTTTCAAGAATATCCATAATTACTCTGTCTCCGTCGCCTATCATACCGCCCACAACCATTATGCGAACAGGTGCTTTGCCGGTATTTTTCAGATTTTTCAGTTTATCGTACAGTTCCTCAAGTACTGGTAACTGTTCCTCCGCAGGTATAGTGCGGCAGGCTCTTGTTATAGTCAGAAAATCACTTCCGGATAATGGCGGTATTTCCTGCTTTCTCAATTCGGAAATCTTGCGGACAATACTCTTGATATTTTTATAGAGAATAATCTTCTCACGTATTTTTTCATCTGTTATTTTATTACCTGACAGGGTTTCCAAATCATTTTTGAAAAACAGTATCTGTTTTCTGAACAGCTCCCTTACCTTGTCCTTGCTGTTTCCTCTCGGTACAACATAGCCCTTTACAGGTTTGTAATAATTATCAATAGCATCTGCTGTGGAACGCATGGAATCGCAGGTGTAGAAAATAGCCACCTCGTCAAGAGCATCATAAACCGGGTCGTTCTGCATAAAGTAGCCCAGCACACTCTTGGTAACATCGCAGAATACGCTTTTGGTAATCATTTCGCCCTGTGAAACCACATCAGGCGTACCGCATTTAGCAAGACGCATAGATGCAACGCCGGCAGCACTGAACAGTTCAACCGGAGTATATGTACACAAGTAGCCAACTTTTTTAACGTCCGTACGCTCTGCAAAAGAAAGCTCTGCATCACTTATTTTTCTTTCCAGTCCGGAAAAGTCCACTCTTTCACGGCTGACCTCATTGCTGTTTTCTTCCTTGTACTTCCGGAGCAGTTGCTGTGCATATACTGCCGCACCCAACGCACCTGCAAAAACCATATCAAGCTTTGTTTCTGTAAATTTATGTTCTAAGAGCGTTTCCAGAGCCTTTCTCATTCCGACGTTATTTGAAACGCCACCTGTAAATACCACATCTTCCTCAATCGGTATCTGATTGAGCAGACCAATAACTCTCTTTGCGGAAGCCATATAAACACCTGCCGCAATATCCTCCGGTGCAAATCCTCTTGCTCTGAGGGAAATAACCTCGGATTCCGCAAAAACAACACACTGACTGCTTATTTCCAGTGACTGCTTTGATTCCAGAGATTTTTTTCCGATTTCATCAACTGTATATCCGAGAATGGACGCTACCTTTTCAAGAAATCTGCCTGTTCCGGCTGCACATTTATCGTTCATTCGGAACTTATCGACTTTGCCCGTTTCAGGATTGACCTGAATTGCCTTTGCATCCTGTCCGCCGATGTCAATTATTGTCCTTGTTCCGGAGGCAAGATAATGCGCTCCCATTGCATGACATGATATCTCTGTCAGAATATCCTGTCTTATATCTTTCAGCTGAAATGATACTCTTCCGTAGCCGGTACCGACAACATACTGAATATCCTTTTCCGTAATACCTGCCTGTTCAAAAATATCATCAAGCAGTTCCTCAGCTGTTTCCTGCATATTTATTCCCGTTGCAACAATTGATGTATAGATACTTCCGTTATGAAAAAGTACCGATTTTGCATTTCTTGAGCCTATGTCAATGCCCAGAACAGTTGAAGAATCTATCTCCGGAATCAGAGATTCACTTATAATGTCACTGATATTCATTTTCATCTGCTGTGTACCTCCTTTAATTTTTTGCGTATATAGCCGCACCCAATGCACCGCAGTAAACGGTATCAAATCCGGGAATAATTATCGGCATTTTAATGGTTTCTTCAAGAGCCTTTCGCATTCCGACATTGTGCGATACTCCGCCCGAAAACAGCAAATCAGGCTCCAAATCAAGACGCTTTACCAGGTTTTTTATTCTTCTTGCCACTGCATAATGAATACCCGATGCAATATCCTCTCTTTTTTCCCCTCTTGCTTTCAGGGAGATAATCTCCGATTCTGCAAAAACAACACACTGACTGCTGATTTGCAGTGGCTTTGTGGATTCCAGAACCCTCTCGCCGATTTCTTCAACAGAGTAATCAAGCATTTCAGCTGTTTTCTCCAGAAAACGTCCTGTTCCGGCTGCACACTTGTCATTCATAGTAAATTCAATGACGTGACCTGTATTGCTGTCAACCTTGATAGCCTTGCAGTCCTGACCCCCGATATCAATAATTGTTTTTACTTCGGGATTAAGAAAATGTGCACCCATAGCATGACATGAGATTTCTGTTATGATTTTTGTGTCAATGTCGCCGAAATCAAGAGCGATTCTTCCGTAGCCAGTACCTGCAATCGCAGAAACAGATGAAATATTTTCTTCTGCTTCTTTTAAAAGTTTCTTTAATAATCTCTCAGCCGTTTTCTGAGAATCCACATCGCTTGCTGTAATAGCAGCATAAATCCTGTCTTTGCACAGCAGTACAGCCTTTGACTGTCTGGAGCCTATGTCGATACCGACCGTATTATCTCCATGAATAAGCTCTGTTGTTCTGGGATTTTTTAATACATCTTTTGTGTTCCATGACTGAACTATCATATTTAACCACCTCTGAATATTTTGATACTGAAAGAAATGTTCTGACCAATTGAATACCACAATAATCACTTTGTTTCTTATGGTACTGAACAGTCAAAAAAATAAATCTGTCATATATAATCGATAGATTTACTATGATTTCTTATGAGTATTATTATAGCTGCACATGCTGGAATAGTCAACAAAAAAATAAGACAACGTTTTCACAAAAATGATTTTTATATTCATTCTTTAGCATAAAACAGACTATTTTTGCGATAAAAATCCTCATTAAATGAACTGAACTTCTGAAACAATGATAACGTTGTCATTAAAAAATTCCGGATATTCACACTTTTTTCAAATACTCCTCATTGGTTTATGAAGTAACATTCCAAAAACTTCAGTTATCGTGATAACGTTATCACAAGCACATAAAAAAACAAGCAGATTACTGCTTGCTTTTAAATTATATATAATATTCCGGTTCTGACGATTCTGCAATAGGTCTGCAACTTTCCCTGATAACCAAAGTACCTTCCAGTTCTAATCTGGCAATCGTTTTATGTTTTCCCTGAATACGATTAAGTAAAATCAACATCGCAAACTGTACCATTTCGGTTTTAGGCAGAGAAACAGTTGTCAACATCGGTGTTGTATACTCTGCTATTCTTTTAATTGACATCTTTCATAATCCTTCCGGAATGCCAAATCTTTTATCACTTCACCTGCAAGAATAAGTCCGGCTGCCGAAGGAACAAAAGCATTTGAACCCGGAATATCTCTGCGGACAGTGCATTTTCTCTTTGTACCCGGAGGACATATACAATGATTCCGGCAGGAAATCTCCATATCATCTATGGGTCTGAGCGGTTTTTCCTCTGAATATACGACCTTGACATCTTTAATGCCACGTTTTTTCAGTTCGTATCTCATAACCCTTGCAAGAGGACAGACCTTCGTTTCAGAGATATCTGCAACTCTGAATGCCGTCGGATTAAGCTTATTTCCTGCACCCATAGCTGAAATAACAGGTACACCTGCCGCTTTGGCATTTTGAATAATTTCCAGTTTTCCTGTTACGGTATCAATGGCATCAATCACATAATCATACTGCGTAAAATCAAACTGGTCTGCTGTTTCCGGCATATAAAAGCATTTGTAGGTATTGATTTTTATATCCGGACAGATATCATGGATTCTGGATTTTGCAGCATCGACCTTATATTGTCCGACAGTACTTCGTGTAGCATATATCTGGCGATTCAGATTAGTAAGACAAATCCTGTCATCATCGACCAAATCAAGAGTACCTATTCCGCTACGTGCCAGAGCTTCAACAGCATATCCGCCCACGCCGCCGATACCAAATACTGCAACACGGGCAGCTGCAAGTCTTTCCATTGCCTTTTTGCCAAAAATCAGTTCCGTCCTTGAAAATTGATTCAACATAGTTACAGTAATCCCTCTTTTTCAAATGCCTGATTCAAATCAGCAATAATATCTTCTGTATCTTCAATTCCAACACTGAAACGGAAAAATCCGTTATGAAATTCCTCAGGATACAGATATTGCCTCTCATCATTTTCACCGATAAAAACAATCAGGCTTTCATCATGTCCCAAAGACACAGCAGATGTAATTACTTTTAAATGTCTGACAAAACGGTTATAGGTATCATGGTCAGCATGCAGTCCAAAGGAGAGAACACCACCAAATCCCGGAGTCATCTGAGACTTTGCAATTTCATATCCTTTATGACTTTTCAAACCAGGATAGGCAACAAAGCTGACACCTTTCACCGTTTCAAGATATTCTGCAACTTTCATAGCGTTTTCGTTATGCTGTTTCATACGGAGCGGAAGTGTAACCGAACCACGCATAATCAGCCACGCATTAAAGGGACTTATAGTCCCGCCCAGATTTATCTGCGACTGTGCTCTGATAATATCCAGATATTTCTTTTTTCCGATAATTGCTCCGCCCATAGCATCACCATGTCCGTTAATATACTTTGTCAGGCTTTCAACAGTAAAATCAGCTCCCAGTTCTATCGGACGCTGATTATATGGAGAAGCAAAAGTATTGTCAACAGACAGCAATACACCATTTTCATGAGCAATTTTTGCAATTGCACGAATATCTGAAATTGTAAGTGTAGGATTTCCCGGGGTTTCAATATGAATAAGCTTTGTGTTGGGTCTGATTGCTTTTTTTACTGCTTCCAAATCAGAAGTATCCACAATGGTCGTTTCTACATGGAATTTATTTTTAAACAATTCATTCAGCAAACGATATACTGCAATATATGTCACACTTGAAAATACTACAATGATTACCGCTTTCCAGCAGAGCAAAGAATAAACCAGACAATGCTGCAACTCCACTGGCAAGTACTACGCAATCTTCTCCACCTTCCAGTGAAGCAAGACGTTCCTGTAAATACTGCTGGTTAGAACCTCCGTTTCTGGTATACAGATTTTTTCCGGCACTACTCCAGTTCAGTTCACTTGGGTCATAAGGCAGTTCATAACTGTTTGCCATGGTAATAGGACGCTTTATTGCTCCTGTTTCACCGTCAACGTCATTTCCAGTATGTACAGCCCTGGTCTGAAAACCGTATTCACTTCCATAAATTCTTTTACTCATAATACTCTCTCCTTTACTATTAAACCTATTGATTTAGTATAGTATAACACAAATTAAAACGAATGTCAATAGAGTATTGGTCAAATCCCAGGGCAATCACACGAATTTTTCTATAAAATTTTTTGAATATGCATAAGAAGTAGTTTTTCTGTATGTGCCGAATCACAGACCTGGCACAATTCATCATAGTATATAGTCAAAATTATTTTTAATTTCGCTCATTCTACATTTTTAAGAGCATCAGACAGAGGAATTTTATTAGTCTGTCGCATAAGCAGTACTGCAACAACAGCATAAGTAATAATACCTGTCACAACGACCTTACAATATGTACTTATCTGTACGACACACGGAATCCAGCCTGTATATTCTGCCATCATTGTATGCCATACCCAGTTTAAAAGTAAGTGAATAATCGGCAGAACAGCAATCAGCGAAATGATTGTAACTATGGTAGTAGTGTGGATATATATCCGGTTGATTTCACGCTTTTCATATCCGAGTATCTTTGCAATTGAAATGGACTGCGAATTTTTTTCTATGATAATTTTCGCAAGCAGATAAATCACAAGCATGAATACTGCCATGCCAAGCACCCAGAATATACTCATCATACTTCCCATGGATTGTCTGAGCTGTCGTGAGGATTTTGTATAATCGTCTCTGGTAATTTCAGATGCAATCAGACTTTCGTCAATGTCCTCAATGCCCTTGTCTGATAAGTAACCGCTGTAATAATCACTTTCTTTCTCAAATATTTTATTGAAATGCTCCCTGTCGACAAATATGGCAATAGTCGTAGGATTTTCATAAATGCCGTCCACATCAAGAATATATTCCTTATCGCCGAATTCCTCTTTCAGTGTGATAGAATCACCATTTTCCAGACCATATTTATCAGAATATGCACTTGAAATATACACTTTTTCACCGCTGAAATCAGCATTAATATACTTACTGTTGTCCGATATACCATATACTGATATATTTTCAGTGAAATCATCTCCGGTTGTTTTCAGACTGCCGATACAATATTTTTCAGCGTCCGCAGTTTCAGTTTCTGACGGCATTTTCAGAATATACTGATGTGATGCAATCATATTTGAAATTGTTTCTTCCTCGACATAGTCAAGAAGCGGTTTAAACATAGTTCCGAAAACAAGGATAAATCCTGCAAACAGTACACCAACAAAAATAGTGATATAATTAGGTATATTCTGAAAAATTACTCTTAGCTTGAAACGACTCATAATTCCGATTTTGGTATTCAGCTTAAAAGCCTTTTTCTTCTGATGCCTTTTCAGGTCACGGCGGATAAATTTCAGAGGGGAAAGACTTAACATTCTCGCCAGCATTACAAAATTTATCAGCATCATTATTGCAATTGGTATTATTGTAGTTTCAATAAATGCTGTTGCATTCCATAAGGTTTTGTATGAAACCAGACTGTAACTGCCCAGATACTGATTAGCCATGATATTTTTGAAAAGCGTATAGCCCAGCACATTTCCAACCACAGCGGAAATCAGAAGCACAATTACAGGTGCAGCCATATAGTGGCGTATCAGCTCCGACTTTGCATAACCCGAAGCTCTCAGCGTTCCGATAACATTTGATTCGCGATTTATAGTGTTGTTTGTCGTAATTGCAAAAACAAAGGCAATAATCACAATAAGAATATACATCATAGTCAGAATCATTACCCTGTCTCCACCCATATCATCTCCTGCAAAATTAATAGCATTGGACGAACAGCGAGGGATAAAGCTGGTCAGAATGGCTTTTGTACTTAAAGATTCCATGAAATCCTGAGCCATGTCCTTTGCCTCTTTTCCATTGGAATCCGAGGGGGGTGTGTCATATTTCCATGAATAGCTGTAATGGATATGTTTATCCCCCATTGTCTGAAAACCTTTTTCAGTCATAACTGCTACGCCGAATTTTATACTGTCAAACATGAAATCAGTATTTTTCTGAAACAACGCAGAATAATCCGGCAAGGCGACAATTCCTGAAATTTTCAGCGATTTTCCTGCCACATTTAAGCTGTCTCCGACAGCTAAATCATTGTTTTTAGCATAAAGTCTGTCCAGAACGATTTCATTTTCCGATTCCGGCATTTCACCGCTTAACAGGCAAACCTTATTTACATCTTTTCTGTCTGTAAAAATACGCAGTGTACTGTCAAAATCATCTGTATTTTCTTCCACATAAAAATTTTCAAAAATGCTAACAGCTTCATTTTCAATATTTTTGATTGTATTGCTGTCTGCCTTTTCAGCAAGTTCAAAATTTCCGTCCTCAATATTATATTTCTCAAAACTCTGGTCATAAGCAGTTTTCAGGCTTTCGTCCGCAATAAGAAATCCCGAAACAATTGCAATTAAAGCAGTCATAAACAGAAAAATAACAATATATTTTCCGGCTTCAGCTTTTATCTCACGGAATATTCTTTTGTTAAGAGGATTTTTCATTTCATATTCTCCTTACCAGTCAAGTGCTTCCGCAGGTGTTTTCGTTTTATTCTTATAATTCTTCTGAATAACACCGTCACGCAGCTTTATTACTCTGTCTGCCATATTTTTAATAGCATCGTTGTGAGTTACCATTACCACTGTATTTCCATATTTGCGGTTTACGTCCTCAATAAGCTTTAAAATTTCTTTTGAGGTGTGATAGTCCAATGCACCTGTAGGCTCATCACAAAGAAGAATATCCGGATTCTTGACAATTGCACGTCCGATTGCCGTTCTCTGTTGCTGACCTCCGGAAAGCTGATTTGGCAGTTTGTGCCTGTGTTCATAAAGTCCGAGTGTTTTCAGAAGTCCATCTGTATCAAGAGGATTGTCGCTCAGATACGCACCTACTTCCACATTTTCCTTGATATTCAGATTCGGAATCAGGTTATACATCTGAAGTATGTATCCCAGATGCTTTCTGCGGTAAAGTGTCAGAGCTTTTTCGTTCATATCCTCAATTTTTTCACCATTAATCTGAATATATCCGCTGTCGGCACTGTCAATACCGCCGATAATATTAAGCAACGTGGATTTTCCAGAACCGGACGGCCCCAGAAGCACACAAATTTCCCCTTTTTCGATTTCTGCATCAATTCCTTTCAGAACCTCCACACGGCTTTCACCCTCGCCGAAATGCTTTTTTATCCCGCTGATTTCAAGAAACATAAATTTACCTCCCTGTCTTATTTTTCAAAACATAACATCGTTATGCTGATGTTATATAAAATGCCGTACTTTAGTACAGCATTTTTTAGCCTTTAGTTATATGCCGTTTCCGGAGTCAGAACCAACTCCAGCCAGCCTTTGATTAGATAATCCATAATTCTGCACATGTGATTCAATGCCCTTTGCTCATCAGGTTCATGTGTCAGCAGATGAATAAAAGTATCAATATTCATATATGTCATCCAGTGGAGCATATATGAGTTGATTTGTATTCCCAAAGTTTTTTCTGCCATAGACCGATAGCTTCGTTCCATCTTATCTGCAATCTCATCTACACAATTCTCAAATGCCGTTCCCTGCGATTTCGTCAGGAGCAGAAGAAAAGCATTTCGGTTTGTATAGAGATGATGTATCAAAATCTGTACCAATTCCTTATGGTCTCCGGCTGTATGGGAATATACATTTGATGCAGATAAAAACTGTGCATCCTCTGCAAAATGTGTCTTCATTATTTCTAACAGTTCCTGGAGAGGATTTTCCACAATTGAGCGGAACAAGTCCTCTTTGCCCTTGAAAAAGAAATACAAAGCACCTGTAGTTACACCAGCATCAGCACAGATTTTACGCAAAGATGCCTTGGCGTATCCCTTTTCCATAAACTCTGATTTTGCACTGGCAAGCAACTTTTCTTTGGTTGCACGGTCAGTTCCCATGCTCTCACCTCATTAGAATAACATTGTTACGTAACAATGTTATTCTAACATGAATTTTCGCATTTGTCAAGCCTTTTCTGAAACAACATAAATATCATTTTTCTGAAATGCATATTTTTGTATAATCACCGTCATACTCTTTGCACAAATTGCAGTGGCAAATCTGCGAATTAGGACAGCCCTGACATTTACAGCCACAAGCTGACTTTCCGGATTTTTTATCCTTATAAAGCTTTCTTATGATAAGAAAAACAATAAATGCAACTGACATTCCGACAATAATTGTTGCCATTGTAAATCCTCCTTATACCTTTGCTTTTTTAAGAACCCTGTTTTCATTGTATGGACGTACAAGCATATAAATCATAAATGCAAGTATCACGACTGCAAATAAAAGTCCGGTAATATTAACATTTCCAGTAAAAAGAAGTCCGAACTGATAAACAATAAGGGATACTGCATAAGCAAACAGACACTGATATGAAATTGCAAACGCTGTCCACTTCGCACTGTTCATTTCACGTTTGATAGCTCCCATTGCTGCGAAGCAAGGTGCGCAGAGAAGATTAAATATAAGGAATGAATATCCTGAAAGAGCTGTAAAGCTTGATGTCATCAAACCCCATATTTCGTCACCGTTTTCAGATACTTCTCCACCGAAATGGAAAAGCGTTCCGAATGTTGCAACGACGTTTTCCTTTGCTATAAGTCCTGTAACCGTTGCGACTGCGGATTTCCAGTCACCCCAGCCAAGAGGTGCAAACAATGGGGCAATAACTCCGCCAATCTTTGCAAGCACAGAATTATCCAGATTTTCAACTATACCAAATGAACCGTTTTCAATACCAAAACTCTGCATAAACCACAATACAATTGTTGAAAGAAGAATAACTGTTCCTGCCTTTTTAATAAATGACCAGCCTCTTTCCCACATTGAACGAAGGACATTTCCCACAGTCGGCATATGATATGCCGGAAGTTCCATTACAAAAGGTGCAGGGTCACCGGAAAACATTCTTGTCTTTTTAAGCATAATTCCGGAAACAATAATTGCCAGCATACCAATAAAATATGCAGATGTTGCAACCCAGCCCGCATTGTCAAAAAGAGCACCTGCTATAAGTCCGATAATCGGAAGCTTTGCACCGCACGGAATAAATGTTGTAGTCATAATTGTCATTCTGCGGTCACGTTCATTTTCTATTGTACGGCTTGCCATTATTGCAGGAACACCGCACCCCGTACCGATAAGCATAGGAATGAATGATTTTCCTGAAAGTCCGAATTTTCTGAAAATTCTGTCCATAACAAACGCAATTCTTGCCATATATCCGCATGATTCAAGGAATGCAAGGAAAATAAACAGCACAAGCATTTGCGGTACAAAGCCTAAAACTGCTCCCACACCGCCTATAATTCCGTCAGTTATAAGTCCTGTAAGCCATTCCGCACAGCCGATATTTTCAAGGAATTTCTGAACGTTCGGAAGTATCCATTCACCAAAAAATATATCATTTGTCCAGTCAGTAAGCCATGTGCCTACTGTTGTAACTGATACAAAATAAACAATAAACATTACAACTGCAAATACAGGCAAAGCAAGAAATCTGTTTGTAACTATACTGTCTATTTTATCGGAAACTGTCATACCGCCTTTGTTTTTCTTTTTAAGACAGTCTTTGATAATTGTACCTATGTAAATATATCTTTCATTAGTGATAATACTTTCGCTGTCATCATCCATTTCCTTTTCAGCGGAAACAATATCTGCTTCAATATGTGCTTTTTTGTCAGCGGATAAATTCAGTGTTTCGTAAATCCTTTCATCACGTTCAAAAAGCTTTATTGCATACCAGCGTTGCTGTTCCTCGGGAATGTCATGCAGAACATATTCTTCAATATGTGCTATTGCATGTTCAACACAACCGCAAAAACTATGCTGTGGAACTGCGGGGATTTCTGATTCTGCAACCCTGACAGCCTCATTTACTGCCTCGTTTATACCTGTTCCCTTTAATGCGGAAATTTCCACTACCTTACAGCCAAGCTCCCTTGAAAGCTGTTCAATATTAATTTTATCGCCGTTTTTACGTACGACATCTATCATATTTACCGCACATACAACCGGTATTCCAAGCTCAACAAGCTGAGTGGTAAGATAAAGGTTTCTTTCCAGATTTGTGCCGTCAATGATATTCAGAATTGCATCGGGACGTTCTTTTATAAGGTAATTTCTTGCAACTACTTCTTCAAGCGTATACGGAGAAAGGGAATATATTCCCGGAAGGTCAGTTATAATAACGTTTTTATTGCCTTTTAATCTGCCCTCCTTTTTCTCAACAGTAACTCCCGGCCAGTTTCCTACAAACTGATTTGAACCTGTAAGAGCATTAAAAAGCGTTGTTTTGCCTGCATTCGGATTTCCTGCAAGTGCAATTTTAATTTCCATAACAATAATCCTTTCCGAAGTTAGAATAAGCTAACTCGCCTGTAAAAATTAAACTGTTTCAATTATTTCAGCGTCAGCTTTTCTCAGAGAAAGCTCATAGCCTCTTACTGTAATCTCAATAGGGTCACCAAGAGGTGCTACTTTGCGTACATAAATTTCCGTTCCCTTTGTGATACCCATATCCATAATTCTTCTTTTGACTGCTCCTGTGCCGTTAATTTTTCTTACAGTAACGGTTGAACCTGTCTTTGCATTTTTAAGTGTCGGCATTGTTTAAATCTCCTTTAATCGGTTCTGTATTCATTTTCAAGAATGGAATAATAGAGTCTGTCATAATATTTTCCGTCAATATAAAAGTAATCTCTTAAAGCACCTTCATAAATAAAACCACATTTTTCGATTACTCTTTTTGAAGGAAAATTATTCGACCTGTGACAAATCTGAATTTTATGAAATCCAGCCTTTTCAAATCCATATTTTATTACTGCTTTTGTTGCCTCGGTTGCATAGCCTTTGCACTGAAATTTAACACCTATACAGTATTCAATTTCTGAAAAATTATTTTTAATATCCACAAGGAAAAAAGCAATCTGACCGATACAAATTCCGCTTGATTTTTCTGTTACTGCCCAGCGGTAAAAATTTTTGCTTTCATATCCGTTTATATATTTTTCAAGCAGAGATTTTACTTCAGCTTTTGTTTTATAAACCGGTTCGCCGTATGATTTCTGAACACGCTCATCAGATACCCAGTATTTCAACATATCACTGCAATCGTCAAATGAAAATTTACGGAGTATAAGATGCTCGGTTTCAATCGTCTGAGTGCCGATATTATTTAACATTCAATCACCTCATTAAACTATAATTTTACAAGCCATTTCCTTTGAAACGGCAATTCTTGAATCCTTGACGTTCACAATAACATTACCTCCTGTTTCACTGATAA
>JAEDMB010000086.1 GCA_016303235.1 Oscillospiraceae bacterium | reverse complement strand
GGATTTTCAAAAAAACTTTGGTCATAGGTCTTGACAAATTCGCTAAGCTGTGGTATACTTATATCAACACCCAAATGTGACCCCCACTTATCAAGAGATATGTCGGAGCGAGATTTTAAATCTAAGTCACCAATGGGTGTTATTTTTATGCCCCTAAGACTGTATACATGATTATTTGTACTTTCAATAGCGGTATCATCTTTTGATTTATAAGATTCTTCTATTGCCATGTTAGTCAAATAAAATTCATCTTCATACTTGATAACTCCATACATTCGATGCATAAACAAAGTATTTTTAGATTTGTTTTGGGCAGTTTTCTTATCATATTCCGATAACTGACTATCAAAACAAACTGAATTTTCTATTAAGTCACTTATATGATAAAGGGCAGATAACTGTGCTTTGTAAGGTTTATCATGCTTTTTGTCAACCATAGCTTTTGCAATTGTTTCCGAAATACTTTCCTGATTAAAATGAATAGTTGTTCCAATATCCGGACTTTTGCATTCTTTATCTTTCAGTAAAGCATTATTTGAATCTTTATAATCAGCCATTATTTCTGTTCTGCTTGTATTATGTGGCTGAACTTCTACAATTTTCACCCTTTTGCTTTCATCATTACGCCATTCATTGCCACCGTTTTTACGCATTGCATAGGGAGATTTTCCGCCCATTTCTTTATCAAGAAGTGATTCAAATTTTACCGTTCTTGCAGTTTCGGGTTCAAGCATATTCTGAACGGATTTCCTTGCCGGCTTGATGTTACGCAGTGCCTTAACGTCATCTTCTGTTATAGGCTTTGACTGGATTGCCTTTTTAAGCTGTGATGCGGTCTGTGTAAGGTCAGTAAGCTTCTGTGATATTTCAGTAGCCTTTTCATATTCGCCGTTATTAATCAGGTCAGCAAATCTTTTCTGATTTTCACTGATTTCAGCAGTAATCTGTACAAGTCTGTCATCATCGGAAAGTCCGTTATTCAAAACAAAAACGTCAGCTTTTTCAGTTGACGTTTTTTCTGTTTCCTGTGATGAAAACACTGTATTCAGTTTTTCTTCTATGCTTCCGTCACCGGAACTAATACTATTTCCCTCATCACTGTGCTGTCCGAGTAAAACATTCTCGCCTGTTCCCATTTCAGAACTTCCTCGAAGTCCGTCGGACGTGGATTCATCTGTTCGTACTGTTTGTCCAGAAGGTCTCTGTAATCCTGTGCCGACTTGTCCACCGAGCGAGCTACTGTCAGATACCTGTGATACAGTTTCATTTCCTCCACCAGATGAGGGTAATTCTCCTCCATGAAATCCATCCACTTCATTCCGTAAATTCCTATCGGCTGTTCCTCCAGTGTCGGCTCTAAGCCTGTCAGATTCAGAGTGTACAGTCCGCATATCGGATTGAACTTGTACCAGAACTCCTGACCGCTTACCATCTTCATTCTGTATTCCGGAAACCACCTTGTGTTCTTTCCGTTCGGTACTTTCTGCGTTGTCTCCCAGCCCAGTTTTCCGTCCACTCTCATTGCTTTCGCTTCTGTCAGACTGTTCTCCAGCAGTTCCGGAGGTATTGACGGCAGTTCCTCGTCCGGTACTTTTTTCTGTTCCTCGGCTGTCAGCGTTATCCATTTCTCGTAATTCATTTTTTTCAATCCTTTCTTTGCTGTTAATCTCGTTCACTGTATTTTCAATTTTTAAAAGCAGTTCACGGGCAGTTTTTGCTGTATAAGCAAGAAATGTCAGTTTCTGTGAATCTGTTTTAAGCATTTTAAACGCTGTCAAATCAGGTGCAATATTGAATTTACTACCGCCTGTTTCAAGACGACCCGCAATTACAATCTGAATCGCATTGAGATAGGATTTTCCAAAAGCCTTATAATCTTTAGGCGGTATTCCAAGAGCAGACATGCATGACGTAATATGTGACGGCTTTACTGTTGTATTTATAATTCCGTTAATAAGAGAAGTTTTCTCAGGAATGTTCAACCTTGATTTTACATCATTTGCATTTTTTAAATTTATCGTCCACTGATACGGCGGTTCAGATTCCTCGACTTGTGAAAAGTCATAGTAATCTTTGATTTGATTATTCGAATCAATAAAGCGTATAGCTTCACTGCCCTGTGAAACAGTGCGTTTTGATGTTTCCCACTGTGATTTTGTTGCGATGAACTTAGTTTCAGGTCTTTGCGTAAAAAATTCAAGTGCTACGCTTGCAGTGTGTTTGAATACACGTCCCTGAAATTTAAGAAAATCAACATATGTTTCGCCGTTTTCAGTCATTTCACGGAGTTTTTCTGCTCCTGCCTTACTGAAATTTTTTACAGATGTGTTTTCTGACATTTCTTTTCCTCCTTAATTGTATCACTTTAAAGTATAAAAGTCAATACCTTTTCTGTAATCTTTTATCCTTTCTTAGTCTCCCACTGAAAATAAGTTTTGCCGTTGTATTCGTTTTCAGTTACCTTTGGAAGAACAACAGTCTTTTTGCCGTTTGATGTGTATGAAATTTCATTGCCGTCAAGCAGTTTTTTAAGTTGTGATTCTGTAAGTTCTTTGCCGTAAACCTTTGCAACGTTCATACCGCATTTACCAATACAATAAAATCCGTATTGACCTTTTTTGACAGCATTTCCGCATTTCGGACACTTGCCGATAGCTTCTGTCTGATTTCCGAATGATACACTTTCATCGACAGAACTGTATTTCTGACAGATTTCCTTAACAAATGAAATAATGTTATTCATAAAGTCATCTTTTCTGTATTTGCCATGCTCCATACTCTGCAACTGCATTTCCCATTCAGCAGTAAGCATAGGTGACTTGACTTCATCGGGAACGACATTAATCAGATTCTTTCCTTTTTCAGTCGAAGTAATCTGTTTTCCTTTTCGTTCAACATATCCATGCTTTACAAGTCCCTCAATAATTCCGGCACGTGTTGCAGGAGTTCCAAGACCCTTTTTTTCGGTATCATCATCGTAATTTTCCTGTCCGGCGTGTTCCATAGCCGAAAGCAGTGTAGCTTCTGTAAAAGGTTTTGGCGGACTTGTCCAGTGTTCCGACTTTTTAGCCGAAACGTTGCTGAAAGTCTGACCCTCTGAAATATCCGGCAAAGATACTGTATTATCATTTTCATCATCAGAATTTTTGCTTTTGATTATCTGTTTCATACGTTCTTCAAAGGTTTTCCAGCCGTTCTGAATTACTGTTTTTCCGCTTGCTGAAAAATCATTATTTTCACATTTCAGAGTAACATTCACCGATTCATATTTATGCGGTTCGGCAGTTGCCGTAATCAGTTTTGCTGAAATCAGTATGAGAATGTTTTTCTGCTCATCAGGAAGAGCAGACAGATTAGCGTTTTCTATTTTTGATGTTGGAATTATTGCATGATGTCCGGTAACTTTTGCGTTGTTTATACAACGTTTTACGTTTATCGTCTGTGGAGTGCCGAAACTGTTAAACACTTTGAAAACTGCCTGAACTACATCATTTGCAGTCTGTTCCATATCATCAGAAAGATACTGCGAATCCGTTCGGGGATATGTAGCGAGCTTTGCTTCATACAATGACTGCAAATATGCCAAAGTCTGCTGTGCAGTATATCCGAAATATTTATTCGCTTCACGCTGTAACGTTGTCAAATCATAGAGTTTAGGCGGATTTGCTGTTTTGATTTCTTTTTTCAGTTCAGAAACAACGGCATTTTTTCCATTGCACAAGCCTGAAATTCTTTCAGCAGTATTTTCATCGTCAATTCTTTCTGATACAGCGATAAATTTTCCGCAGTTCAGTTCCACTGTGAAATATTTCTGCTTTACAAAGTTTTTTACATCATTGTCACGCTTTACAATCATTGCAAGGGTAGGAGTCTGAACTCGTCCCGTATTCAACGGCGAGCGGTATCTTACTGAAAAAAGGCGTGAACCGTTCATACCTACAAGCCAGTCAGCTTTTGCACGACAGAATCCGGCATTGAAAAGATTATCATAGTTTCTTCCGTCTTTAAGATTTGCAAAGCCGTCTTTTATTGCCGTTTCTTCCAGTGATGACACCCAGAGCCTTTTTACCGGCTTACTGCATTTTGCAAGGTTATACACATAACGGAAAATACACTCGCCCTCACGGTCGGCATCAGTAGCACATATTACTTCATCAATACGGCTGTCATTCATCAGCGATTTGAGAATGTTAAACTGTTCTTTGCTCTCCGACTTTATAACAAATTTCCATTGTTCCGGCAACATCGGGAGTTGTTCAAAGCTCCAGCCGTTTTTATTTGACCATTTTTCTCCGTAAGCGTCCGGCATAGCCAGTCCGACTAAATGACCGAAACACCATGATACAACGTAACCGTTGCCCTCCATGTAACCGTTTTTCTTTGAATTTGCACCAAGTACAGGGTAAATTGCCCTTGCAACACTCGGCTTTTCTGCTATTACTAATTTCATTTTTTCAAATATCCTTTCTGATTTAATTACTTTTCTGAAAAAGAAAGTCAGGATTTTTCTTCAAAAAAATTGCAGGGCAAATCGTAAAGCTCTGCAATTTTTTCAAGAGTTTTTTCATAAGGCTTATATGTTCCGCTTTCCCACATTGAAACAGCGGACTGCGAACAGCCTATAAGCTGTGCAAATTCGTCCTGTGTTAAGCCGTTCCACCAACGCAATCTCTGCAAACGGTAACCAATCGGATAATCTTTCAGCTGATTAATGTCAAAATCGGTTAAAGTTTTCATAAAAAATCACCTCTTGAATTGTGATGAACTGCTTTCAGGAACATTTTTTTCTGATTCCTTTTCTGAATGTTGCCTGTTATACACATAAGTTACAGCGTTTACAACGGTCTGAACGTCAAGAATATCAATCTTATCATGCAGTTGCTTGCTGATTTCAAGGAATTTTGCAATTTGTTCTCCGGTCATTTTTTCTTCCTTGAACCAGAGTGTTGCAATTTTCTGCTGTAAATCCTCATGATAAAGTTCATCGAAAATCTTTTCAAGTTCTTTCATTCGGGTATTATCTTCCTTGAGTTCTGCTGTCAGAACTTTTATTTTTTCCTTTTTCTTTTCTCTTGATTTTTCAAGGCGTGAAATTTCAGATTTAACGCTTTTCAAAGTATAATTTTTTTCGTTTTCACTGTTCATCTGTTGAACCCTCCACAAATATTTTTTCAAAAAGGTCAGCTATTTCAGACGGGAACGGCAGATTTCCGTTTTCATCGCCAAATAAACCGTCATTGCTGAACATAAAATTTCCTGTATAGATTTCTTTCGGATTATCGGGATTAATGGTGTTTTTATTAAGAACTGTAAGAATATTTTCCTGATAAAAAGCATATGCAGGAGCAAGTCTTACTGTGTCATCATAGTCTGATACCGTTTTATTTCCGATAACCTGTAAATCAGCAGGAGAAACGGTATTCATTATTTTGTGACCGTTCTTTTCCTTGCCGTCCGTACCTGTTATACCTCCGGAATATCCGGATTTTATCAGCTTGTTTTCTTCAAAAACGCCTGTTGTAAAGTTAAGTTCGTTCGCATAGCAATTTGATATAACAGCATTTTCTGAATCCGTACTGCTTTCACCGGCAATTCCACCGGCAGATGCTTCAGCAGTAAGTATTATATTTCTTGCAAGGCAACCCTGAATATTTCCTCCATAACAGTCCGGAAGTCCTGTTCCGGCAGGATTATACATTCTTGAACCGCCACAGCTTCCGGCAATTCCGCCGGCATTGAAAATATTTCCCTGTGCTGAAAAATAGTATACAGCCGAATTTACAACATTTGCAGGCTTTCCGGAAATTCCTCCGGCATAGAGAAAATAATCTTCAAGATATGCAAATATTCCGAAGTCCGTAACATAGCAGTTCTCAATCTGACCGCCAAGACCGGTTACTGCACCGATAGCATATTCACCCTGTTTTGCAACCTTAACCGGTTCAGATTCAGCTTTTTTTATTTCTTTTCCGTTTTTGTCTACCAGATTAGGCGGTACAACTGACGGAGCTGTTACAACTTCAACGGTTTCACTTGTATCTTCTGTCTCAGGAATTTCGGCATAAATTGCAGAATGTGATACAGAGCAATGCTGAATCAGAGTTTCACCGGTTTCATAAGATTTTCCGTCCTCAGTTTCATAGCGGTAATTATAAGCTTCACATACGATAAATCCGTAATTTTTGTATTCCGGAGAACTTATAAAGGAATTTTGTATGTTTACATTTTTTATAACTGCTCCCGAAACCGTTCCAAAAAGCGGATTGTCAAGGCTTTGAATAGAATAGCCGTTTCCGTCAAATTCAAAATATTCTGACTGTGGGTCTGATTTCAGTTCATTTACAGTATCAATAGGCTTGTGCGATGACCATTCCGGAAAAACAATATCAGCAGTTTGCCTGAAATATCCTCTTGCCTTTTCTTCTCCCATAAGTTCCAGCTGGTCATAGTAATTTATCAGATACGGGTCATCTTTCGTACCGCTTCCGCCACCATATTTTACAAGCACACGGTAAAGCTTTGTATCTTTTGAAAATTCATATGTAGCACCGCCATAATACTCAATTTTTTCACCGTCCGGAATTGTGCTGAATCCCCATGTATAGCCTGCTATATGAGTAAAGAAATCGGTTTTATCAAATTCGGGTAAAGTTATTTTTGCAACACCGTCAACAACTTCTCCCTTAATCTGCAAATCCTCACGGGGTACAGCTGAATATGAACGGTCTATTGATATTGTAATCTGTTCAGCATCTTCGGAAATAATATCCTGTTCCGGAACTATCATTCCATCTTCATTTGTGGTATTGACTTCTGAATTTTTATTTTCAGAATTGGAATGTGATTTTCCCATTATGTTACCGAATCCGAAAGCCATAACGCTTAAAACAATCATTCCTCCGGCTATTCCCAGTTTCAAGACCGGAGATGTTTTTTTCTTTCTGCGTCCTGAAGCTCTGTCCCTTGAACAGTCAATATTCAGTTCAGAACTCCCTATATACTGTACTTTTTCATTTTCAATCAGTTCCTCAAATACATTATCCTGCAAGCTTGCATATATTTCCTCATCAGTTGAATAGACCTTGTAATCTGCAAGAACCATTTTAGGCTTGTATTTCATTGCAAAATTTTTGTACTGATTGTTTGAAAGTAAAATTTCTTTTGTCAGCTTAGGCAATTCTGAATCTGAAATGCTTTCTTTATCCAGAACAATGAAAATTCTTTCTTCTTCATCTTTACCCGACTGAATATGTACATCACAGAAATAATTCACTGCAATTCCTCCTTAGCTTTTCTTCGTTCCCGAATAATCATAACCGTACAGAATCCTCCGCCTACTGCAAGTATCCACAAGTCACTCCAGTAAAACTGCCATTCAGCTTCTGGCGGATTTTCTTCTGTTTCAGCCTGAACTGTTTCTGTATCAGGCAGATTTTTTTCTGTATTGTCTTTACTGAAAAAGAAATTTGAAAACAGAAAAATTACTGCAATGACTGCCATTATTGTGAAAACCTTGTTTTTTTCAGTAAAGGTTCTTATTTTCTGTACACGTTCTTTATGTTTCATAGCAAATTCCTTTCTATGGAATGTCAGGATTATTTTCAAATCCTGTCTCTGTAAGTTCAACCCACTGCTTGCTTATATCATCAAAGTTCAGAGCATTCATAACTGTTTCCTTATCAAAAAATGCAAGACCGACTGAATGTAAATTATGCTGATATTCGCATATATACGTCACTTGCTCTATTTCCGGAGGAGTATTGTTAAGCTGTTCTATTGCCGTTTCATATTCACTTCCAAGCGTATCAAGAAAATCATATCCGTTGTTTTCCAGTTCCGGATACCTGTTGTATGTAACTATCCACGTATTAAGTATAGGCTGTACAACACTGTTCCAGTGTGCAGACTGTGCATAGCTGTTTTCAATCTGACTGTTGTCATAAAGAGCTGATGCAACTTCTCCCCAGTCATTATATGCGTCGGCAAGATTGTCACACTGCTCCTGAAGTGATATATAATCCGGATTAGGGAGCATTTCAACGTGCCTTGTACAGTTTTCATCAGGACATCTCTGACTG
>JAEDMB010000085.1 GCA_016303235.1 Oscillospiraceae bacterium | reverse complement strand
AACCTTGCATTCGCATCATATCTGCTTGCACTTATTCCGATTCTTGTATTCTATATTCTTTGTCAGAAACATATTATCGGCGGAGTTGCAAACGGTGCAGTCAAGGGATAATTAAGAATTTTTCATACACACCCCATTACAGCAGTACGGATTTAAAATCTGTACTGCTGTAACAATAATAAGGAGGATATTTATTATGAAACTTCAGAATAAAATTATGCTTATAACCTATGCTGACAGTCTCGGCAGAAATTTAAAGGAGCTTAAAGCTGTTCTTGACAGGAATTACAGCAAGGCAGTCGGAGGAGTTCATATTCTGCCGTTCTTTCCGTCATCGGCTGACAGGGGATTTGCTCCTGTGAGATATGATAAAGTTGATGAGAATTTCGGTACTTTTGATGATATAGACGAACTCGGAAAAGATTACTATCTTATGTTCGATTTTATGGTTAATCATATTTCCGCACATTCGGAATATTTTCAGGACTATCTGAAAAACAAGGATAATTCAGAATACAAAGATTTCTTTATAGCATATAAAGACTTCTGGGAAAACGGTGAACCTACAAAAGAACAGGTAGAAATGATTTATAAACGCAAGCCGAGAGCTCCGTATATAGAGGCTGAATTTGCTGACGGCAGTAAGGAAAAAATATGGTGTACATTCTGCGAGGAACAGATTGACCTTGATGTAACAAAGCAGAAAACAAAGAATTTTATTAAGAAAACTCTTACAGACATGTGCAGTCACGGTGCATCAATAATAAGACTTGACGCTTTTGCATATGCAGTAAAAAAAGCAGATACAAGCTGTTTCTTCATTGAACCGGACATATGGAATCTTCTTTATGATATTGAGGATACTGTAAAGAAATGCGGAGGGGAAATTCTTCCCGAAATTCATGAGCATTACACAATTCCTATGAAAATTGCAGAAAAGGGATTCTGGATTTATGACTTTGCACTCCCTGTAATGGTTTTGCATGCATTATATAACCATAATGGCAAATATCTTGTAAAATGGCTTGAAAAGTGTCCTATGAAACAGTTCACAACCCTTGATACACATGACGGAATAGGAATTGTAGATGTCAAGGATTTACTTCCCGATGAGGAAATCGAAAAGGTTAAAGAACAGATGTACAGTCAGGGAGCTAATGTAAAGAAAATTTACAGCAGTGAGGCGTACAACAATCTTGATGTATATCAGGTAAATACAACATACTATTCCGCACTTGGAAACAACGACAAGGCGTATCTGCTTGCAAGAGCAATACAGTTTTTTGCTCCAGGAATACCGCAGGTGTACTATGTGGGAATGCTTGCAGGCGAAAACGATACAGAGCTTATGGAACGCACTAAAAACGGCAGGGATATTAACCGCCATTACTATACCGCAGAGGACGTTGACAGGGAACAGAACAGGGAAGTTGTAAAAGAACTTAAAACTTTAATGGAGCTTAGAAATTCTCACCCCGCATTCGGTCTTGACGGAAAAATGAAAGCTTGTTCAGAGGGAAATATTCTGAAAATAACAAGAGAATGTAATGAAAATAAAATCACGCTTACTGCAAATCTTAAAGATTACAGCTTTGAAATCAATTAAGGAGGGGTAATTTATGGCAGTATATACAGATAATCATGGCTTTTTCAGTATTGTAACAAAAAATACTGAATATCAGATACAGGCTGATAAATACGGCGTACTTAAACATATATGGTACGGCAGTAAGGTTAATGCTGATATGTCATATCTTCTTAATTATCCTGATGTAGGATTTTCGGGAAACCCTTATGATGCCGGAAACGACAGGAGGTATTCCCTTAATACGCTCCCTCTTGAATATTCGTGCGATGGTATCGGAGATTACAGAATCCCCGCCGTTTCGGTAATTCACAGCAACGGCAGTAAGGCTCTTGACCTCCGTTACAAAGATTATAAAATCACAAAGGGAAAATATTCCATAAATGGACTGCCTGCCGTTTATGCAGATGAAAATGATGCTGAAACGCTTGAAATAACTTTATGCGATACAGCAACAAAAACTGAAGTTATACTGCGTTACGGAGTGATTGAAAAATATGATATAATTACAAGATGTGCGGTAATAAGAAACTGCGGTGAAAAATCATTGAAAATTAAAAGAGCGTCAAGCTTATGCATAGATATTCCGCAGGGCGAATGGGAATGGATTCATTTTCACGGCAGACATACATTGGAGCGTATTCCCGAAAGACAGCCGATTTTTCATGGTATTCAGGAATCCTCAAGCACAAGGGGAACTTCCAGTCATCAGCAGAATCCGTCTGTAATTCTCTGCTCTCCCGACTGCACTGAAACAAACGGAGAATGTATCGGAGCATTTTTTGTATACAGCGGTAGCTTTCAGATACAGACAGAGCTTGACCAGCTCGGACAGATTCGCCTTACAATGGGATTGAATCCTGAGCTTTTTGAATGGAATCTCAATTCGGGAGAAGAATTTGAAACTCCCGAAGCAGTTATGACATACAGCAATAAAGGATTTTCAAAGCTTAGCTACAATTTTCACAAGATAATCCGTGAAAATATATGCCGTGGAAAATATAAGCTTGCGGAACGTCCCGTTCTGATTAATAACTGGGAGGCAACTTATTTTGATTTTGATGATGAAAAAATCCTGAAAATTGCTGAACAGGCATCAAAGCTCGGAGTGGATATGCTTGTGCTTGATGACGGCTGGTTCGGAAAGCGTGATGATGACAATTCCGGACTCGGTGACTGGTTTGTAAATAATAATAAAATTCACGGCGGACTGAAAAGCCTTACTGAAAAAATAAAAAATATGGGTATGAAATTCGGAATATGGTTTGAACCGGAAATGATTTCAGAGGACAGTGAACTTTACAGAAAGCATCCTGACTGGGCGATTCAGATTCCGGACAGAAAGCCTATGCGTGGACGCTTTCAGCTTGTGCTTGATATGTCAAGAGAGGACGTTCAGAATTATCTCTTTGATGTCATGAGCAAAATTCTGAAAAGTGCTGATATATCATATGTAAAGTGGGATATGAATCGCAGTATAAGTGACTGGTATTCATCAGAGCTTGATTCTGAACATCAGGGAGAACTCCCTCACCGCTATATGCTTGGACTTTATGCACTTCTCGAAAGGCTTACAGGCGAATTTCCGGACATTCTTTTTGAAGGCTGTAGCGGAGGCGGTGGAAGATTCGATGCAGGAATGTTATATTACTGTCCGCAGATATGGTGCAGTGATGATACAGATGCCTTTGAAAGAACTAAAATCCAGTACGGCACATCATATATATATCCGGTTTCGGCAGTAGGCTCGCACGTTTCAACAGTTCCGAATCATCAGACGGGAAGAATTACCCCTATTGAAACAAGGGCAGTCACAGCTATGGCAGGAAGTTTCGGATATGAGCTTGATTTGAATACTCTTTCCGATGATGAAAAAACAGCTGTAACGGAACAGATTAAGCGTTTCAAAAAATACGGTTCACTTATCCATAACGGGAACTATTACCGCCTTACAAATCCGCTTAAAGACAAGTCGGCAGTCTGGAGCTATGTTTCCGAAAGCATGGACGAAATACTTGTACATGGAATTATTTACCGCACAGAACCAAATATGAACCGTAAAACTGTAAAACTTGCCGGTCTTGATGAATCAGCTGAATATATGAATACAGAAAACGGTAAATTTTATAAGGGTTCAGCCCTTATGAACGGGGGAATACTTCTTCCGGAATCATGGGGGGATTATTATCCCATAGAAATTCATCTTATAAAAGCAAATTAAATAACAGTTATTTAACTGCACAGCTTTTTGATAAAAAATCTGTGCAGTTTTTTCTTTTAATCTTAAAATTGTATTAAAATAAATTTAACATTATATCAGGTTTTGTGGCATTTAACATATTTTTTATAATTTTTTGATGTTTTGCCCAACAGCTATTGACTTTTCAGAGATATATGATATAATATTAATATAAAATTTGATTTAATCAATAAAAGGAGTGTAAAAAAATGGAAGATGAAATTATTGAACAAGCCGAACAAAACATATTAACTGACAAAGACAAAATTGCTATCGAGATTATTAAGGCTGTACAGAGCAAATCCTTTAATCTTCAGGCTCTTTATGACAAGCATGGCGAGGAAAAAGCTCATGATGCATTGATTTTCTGCACCGAAGAGAGACTCGTTAAAGGTGTCAGAGCAAAGGTAAAAAGAGACAACAGCATTGAAGTATGTGTACTTAAACACCCGATTGTCACATTCAGCGGATTGATTTTCCTCCACGACAAGGGCTGTTAGAATTTACATAAAAAGCAGTATCTTTTAATAAAAAGGTACTGCTTGATTTTTTTATATATGCGGTGTATAATGAAAATATAATAAATTTCAAAGGAGTCAGAAAAATGAATTTAGCATATACCGTTACACAAAATGAACTTTCAGACATTCTGCTTAATATATCTCCTGTAAGACCTGTATTTATATGGGGAGCTCCGGGAATAGGAAAATCGGCTCTGGTTCAGAAGTTTGCCGATGATGTCGGACTGCCATGCGTTTCACTTCTCGGAAGTCAGCTTGCACCGGAGGATATTATAGGCATACCGCAGATTGACGGAGAAACTTCAAGATTTATGCCTCCTAAGATGATTGCAAGAAAAGAACCCTATGTTCTTTTTCTTGATGAGCTTAACGCATGTTCTCAGGAGGTTCAGAAAGCCTTTTACAGCCTTATACATGAAAGAAGAATAGGTGAATATCATCTTCCGAAAGGAAGTGTCGTAATAGGAGCAGGAAACCGTTCGCAGGACGGAGCTATTGTAAAAACAATGTCCACGGCACTTATTAACAGAATGTTTCACGTTCAGCTTGTCGCCGACCCGAATCAGTGGCTTGAATGGGCATACAGCGAAAAAATTCACAGCTGGATAACTGATTATATAACACAGCGTCCCGACCATCTATTTTCAGAACCCCCAAAAACTGAAGAACCGTATTCAACACCCCGTTCATGGCATATGCTTAGCGATGCACTCAAGGAATACGGTGCAGGTGAAAAGGATATTCCCGAAAATATATTAAAAGTTCTTGCATACGGTTCAGTATCAGCACGTCATGCAGGAATGTTCCTTGCATTTATAAAGCAAATCGGAAACAAAAATCTTCTGAGTGAAATTATCAAGGGGGAGGCACGATTTCCGTCAGACCCTTCACAGAGAGATGTGCTTTATTTTGTTGCACAGAGTTTCCGTGGCAAGCTTCTTATGGAACTTCCGAAAGACAAGCAGAATCTTGACCGGAATACTCAACAGCTTGTACACAGAGCCAAAGCTATGATAAAAGATTTATCGCATATCAGCCTTGAAATTGCACAAATGGTAGTTTCATCGGAAGACGACAAGGTACTTCCGGAATGGTTTATGATAGAAATTATACGTGATTTGCCAAGACTCATAAAAAAATAACAGGTGATTTATATGGCTAAGACAAATAAAAAAGCTGACGATAAATTAAGCCCGAGCGAAAGAAATCTTAATGAGGGTATTAAAATAATAAAAAATCATCAGCTTTTCGGAAAACTGGGTATTACTTTGCAGACTGCAAAAAAAGATGTTCTTTCAAAAGGAACATCAGCAATATCAGATGAAAACGGATTTATAATTTTAAATAAGTATGAAAATCATTCTCCGCAGGAATGGGCGTATATAATATCTCACTGTATGCTTCATCTGTGTTTTGACCATTTTGAAGAATTCAGAAAAAACAATTATGACAAAAACCTCTGGAATATGGCATGTGATATTTATATAACAAAATTTCTTTCGGATATAAAATTCGGAACACCGACTGCCGAAATTACAGATAATAGCATAGTTTCTTCAAGTGAAAAGCAAATCTATGATAAGCTTATTCAAAAAGGCATAAGTCCGGAAAGTAATATATACAGCACTTCCCGAACAGGCGAGCCTGATATGCAGTGGGACAAATACTATCAGCAACATAAAAATTACAGATACAGCAGATACGGAAATCAGACAACTTATGCCACTGAATTTGCATATGCCGTCTCTGATTCTGTCAGAGCTGTTATAAATGAGGCTGGCGGAAAAACAGGCAATGACAGAAAAAGCGTTCAGATGTTAGCATCTGAATGGTTTATAAATCACTATCCGCTTTTAGGCGGTCTTGCAACAGGCTTTAAAATAATTGAAACAGGATACGGAAGTTACTCCGCACTGAAAAATGATATTTCTGTTGCGGGAATAAGTGTCACAGAACGTGAAATATATGTCAATTCGGCATCAGGTCTGACTTTTGAAGAATGGAAATTCGTTCTTGCACATGAATATCTCCATGCAGGCTTACAGCATCACGAACGCTGTAACGGCAGAGAACCATATTTATGGAACGTCGCATGCGATTTTGTAATTAATGGCTGGCTGAATGAAATGCATATAGGAATAATGCCACACAGCGTTTTATATGATGAAAGTCTGAAAGGATTTTCAGCCGAGGAGATATATGACATACTTATAAAAAATCTACGCAAAAACTCAAAGCTTGAAACGTTCAGAGGATACGGGAAAGGAGATATTTTAGATGAAGGCTATGCGGAATCGAGGTTAAAACCGACAACTCTCGATGACTTTTGCAGAAATGCTCTCCGTAGCGGTCTTGAATATCATGTCAGCAACGGCAGGGGATTTATTCCGGCGGGACTTATTGAAGAAATAAAGGCTCTTTCAATGCCACCGATTCCTTGGGACGTTGAGCTTGCAAAATGGTTTGATATGAATTTTGCTCCCGTTGAAAAACGCAGAACGTATGCAAGACCGAGCAGACGGCAGAACAGCACACCTGATATTCCGAGACCGAGCTATGTAAAAGAAGATATTCCCGAATACAGCAGAACATACGGCGTTATAATTGATACATCAGGCTCAATGGACACAAAGCTTTTAGGAATGGCTTTAGGTTCAACGGCAAGCTATTCCGTTTCAAAGGAAGTACCGCTTGTGAGAGTAGTTTTCTGTGATGCATATGCGTATGATATAGGATATGTTTCGCCTGAGGATATAGCGGGCAGAGTTGAAGTAAAGGGCAGGGGAGGAACAGTTATTCAGCCGGCTGTGGATTTGCTTGAAAAGGCAAAGGATTTTCCTAAAAATGCCCCGATTCTTATAATTACAGACGGAGATATAGAGGAAAATCTCGAAATACATCGGGAACATGCCTTTCTTATTCCAAAGGGAAACAGACTTCCTTTCCGTGCGAAAGGAGAAGTATTTTATTTTTACGAAAAGTAAAGGAGATAATTTTTATGAAAGTTATTAATATTCACGGCTATCACGGAAATCCCGAAAACAGTGCATATACAGCACTCAATGAGCTTAAAGCGGAAATAATCTCGCCATATCTGGATTATGATTCCGAAACACCCGAAAAAATACTTGAAAATCTTCATAAACTGATTAAAGAAAACAATCCCGATATTATAGTCGGGACAAGTCTCGGTGGATTTTTTGCAACAATTCTGTCTGTAAGAACAAATATTACGGCAATTCTGATAAATCCGGCTCTTATGCCGTTTCTGCACTTGCCGAGACTTGGCTATACAGGAGATATAAAGTCATATATATCATTATTCGGTGAGCTTGTAGGTCTGAACAAAGATAAAATACATACAATAATCGGAGGAAAGGACGAAGTTATCGATACACATGACTTTACAAAAAATCTTCTGTATAACAAAAAATTCAGAACAGTTCCCGAGGGAAAACATTCCGGAGCAACATTGCCGTTAAAGGAATATTTCACATATGTTTTCAGTAATTACTGATACTTTTCAGAAAGGCGGACGGAATAATTTTTCCTGAAATCTTCAAAAGTACCGTTATCCAGATTGTCTATAGTGGAATTGCTATAATAATATTTTATATCCAGTTGAATTGAGGTGTCAGGAATGGGAATTTATTTAAATCCGGGAAATGAATTATTCAGAGAAGTTGTAAACTCTGAAATCTATGTTGATAAGACTATGTTGATTGATTTCACAAATCGCGTTCTCGAAACTACTCAGAAAGAAATATGTGTAAG
>JAEDMB010000084.1 GCA_016303235.1 Oscillospiraceae bacterium | reverse complement strand
TTACCGAAATTATGGATATGCACGATATAAAAATCCCAGGTATGCACAACGTTGAAAACTATCTCACTGCTATCGCTGTAACATGGGGAGAAGTTTCACTTGATACCGTCAGAAAAGTTGCAAAAGAGTTCGGAGGAGTTGAACACAGAATTGAATTTGTACGTGAAATAAACGGTGCAAAGTATTACAACAATTCAATTGCATCAAGTCCCACAAGAGTTCTTGCCTGTCTCAATTCCTTCGATGAAAAACAGATTATGATTCAGGGCGGTTCTGACAAGGGTATTTCCTTTGAACCTATGGCTGATTCAATATGCGAAAAGGTAAAGGTTCTGATTCTTATGGGCGAAACAAAGGAAAAAATCCGTGACGCTGTTATGAATTCCAAAAAATACAATCCCGAAAATACTAAAATATTTATAGTCAAGGATATGCAGGAGGCTGTTCAGACTGCTTACAAATACGCTGAAAAAGGTGATATTGTTTCACTTTCTCCCGCATGTGCAAGCTTTGATATGTACCGTATGTTTGAGGACAGAGGCAGACACTTCAAACAGCTTGTAAATGAACTTTGATTCCGGAGGAATTATTTATTATGGATATTAAAAATACTCTGAAAACTTTATGCAATGTAAAGGGAGTATCGGGAAACGAAAAAAATGCATGCGATACTGCTCTTGAACTTCTGAAAGAATACTGTCCTGATTCTTATATAAAAAATTCATGTGTTATAGGAACTTTCGGGGAATTTATCACGAACAGACCTCATATTCTTCTTGACGCTCATATTGACCAGATTGGTATGATTGTAACATACATCACTGACGAGGGATTTATTAAATTCAGCAACGTGGGCGGTCTTGACCTCAGACTTCTTCCCGCACAGCAGGTTGAAATTCACGGAAAGAAAAATATCAAGGGCGTTGTGTGTTCAGTTCCTCCGCACCTTTCACCTGATAACAGCGTACCCGATATTGACGGTTTTGCAATAGATACGGGATATTCAAAATCAGAGCTTGAAAAAATTGTTTCACTCGGCGATTTTATATCATTCTGCGGTGAATTTGAAGAACTTCAGAATAACAGGGTTACAGGTCTTGCTCTTGACGACAGGTGCGGTGTAGCATCAATTCTGTATGCTCTTGACTGTCTTAAAAACAGCTCTCTTAACTGCAATGTAACCGTTCTTTTCTCATCACAGGAGGAACTCGGCGAACGTGGTGCAAAGATTTCGGCTTTTGACATCAATCCCGATATTTCACTTGCCGTTGATGTAAGTTTCGGATACTGTTCGGGCGATGATGAATATAAATGCGGTAAGCTCGGAAAGGGTGCTATGATTGGAATATCCCCTTCGCTTTCAAGGGAAATTTCAGACGCTCTTATAAATACTGCCGAAAAAAATAATATTCCGTATCAGATTGAAGTTATGAACGGTCTTACTTCAACAAATGCCGACCAGTTCTCCGTAAATAAATGCGGTTCAAAAGCTTGTACGGTATCAATTCCGCTAAGATATATGCACACTCCTGTTGAAGTAATCGATATAACGGACGTTGAACTTACCGGAAAGCTTATTGCGGAATATCTGAAAGGAGTAAACTAATATGAAATATCTTAAGGAACTCTGTCTGCTGAACGGAATTTCCGGTGACGAATCAGATATAAGAGATTATATAATCAGTAAAATATCAGACAAATGCACTTTCAGTGTTGACGCTCTCGGAAATATAATCGCACTCCGCAAAGGTAAAAAAACTCCCGAAAAAAAGCTTATGATTTGTGCTCATATGGACGAAGTAGGCTTTATTGTAACAGCTGTAAATTCTGACGGCACATTGCTTTTTGACACAGTAGGCGGAATTGATACTTCCGTAATTTCCGGAAAGCGTGTTACTGTCGGCAAAAATAAAATAAAGGGTGTTATAGGTTCTCTGCCCGTTCACAGACTTTCAGCCGATGACAGAAAGAAATTCCCTAAAATCTCCTCAATGTATATAGATACAGGCTTTTGCAGTAAGGAGGAAGCCGAAAAATATATCCGTCCCGGTGATTGTATTTATTTTGATTCAGAATATATGGAATTTGGCGAAAATCTGATAAAATCAAAGGCTATTGATGACCGTGCAGGCTGTGCGATTATGCTTGAGCTTATCGAAAAGGAACACGAATTTGATACTTGGTATGTTTTTAACGTTCAGGAGGAAATCGGCTTGAGAGGTTCAAGAGTTTCAGCATTCAGCGTAAATCCCGATTTTGCAATAGTTCTCGAATCAACTACCGCCTCCGATATTGACGGCGTATCCGGTGCAAAAAGAGTATGCGAACTCGGTAAGGGTGCTGTTGTTTCTTACATGGACAGAAGTACTATGTACAACAGGGATTTGTATAATCTCGCATTCGATACCGCAAGGGAAAATAATATAAAAATTCAGACTAAAACCGTTGTAGCAGGCGGAAACGACAGCGGTGCTATTCACATAAGCGGAAACGGCGTTAAAACTATGGCAATATCACTCCCCTGCCGTTATCTTCATTCACCGTCATGCGTTATAAAATCAGACGATTACAGCGAAGCTTTAAAGCTTGCCGATATTTTAAGGAACAGGATTCTTGACGATGATAAAAATTATTAATAATCCGGAAGATTTTGACCGTGCTATGCTCCTCAAGTCGCTGAATGGCAAAAAAATGCTTGCATATCTCAAAGCATACGGAACAGGATACGATTTCTGCCGTTTTTATAAAATCGAAAATGAAAACGGATACGGCTTTATGTTTATGATAAATTCAACGCTTATAATATGCAGTGACTATGATATATACAGCGATGAAATTCTTCACTTTGCAAAGATGAATATGCCTTTCAGAATTGAGGGTTCACAGCAGATAATAAACAAACTGAAAGAAGATATAAATTATCAGGTTCTGGGGAGAACAGTTTTTGAAATGCTCCCCGATGAAAATACAAGAAATTTCAATGAACTTCAGGTTGAATTCAATCCCGATTTCAAAGAGGTTTACGAAATTTTAAGCGAGGGATTTCCGAATATTGCCGATTTCGGTCTTTGGTATACGGATACTTCGCACAGATGCCGTCACGGTGTAAGCAAGGTATTCACATATAAGGGCTGTACTACTGCATCAATAGTTTTCGATATTGAAAATGATGTTCTTGTGGGACAGGTTGCAACAAAAATAAATTCAAGGGGAAGCGGTTATGCAAGGGAGTTTCTCAAATGGCTTGCAATGTTTCTGAATAATCTCAATAAAAAAGCCTATCTCCTTGCCCTCGATATAAGAGTAAGCTTTTACCGTGAAATTGGTTTCCGTGAAGTTATGCGTGAAAACGTTCTTGAACGTCAGGACATTCAAAAAGAAAGTATTGCGAAAGGAAGACTTGCAGATGAATCATAATATTGCCGGTATGTTTAAATTTGATGAAAAACTTATAAAGCTTGCTGAAATTGCAGAACAGAACTGTTCCGGAAGTTTCAGAAAATTTGAGGAAACTGCCGAATTTAACGGTGCAAAGGTACTTAATGCCTTTGCTGAAAACAAAGTCAGTGAATCTTGTTTCTACGGAAGTACAGGCTACGGCTACGGAGATATTGGCAGAGAAACACTTGACAAGGTTTATGCACAGGTTTTCGGTACGGAGGACGCTCTTGTAAGACATAATTTCGTATCAGGTACTCACGCACTTTCAACGGCTCTTTTCGGAGTTCTCCGCAAGGGCGACTTGCTTGTATCGATTACGGGAAAGCCTTATGATACTCTTGAGGAAGTTATCGGAATAAGCGGTGAAGCCGGAAACGGTTCACTTATGGATTACGGAATAGAATATGCTCAGGTTGATTTAAATTCCGATGGCACTCCCGATTACGATAAAATTACCGAAACAGTAAAAAATGCAAAAGTAGCGTATATACAGCGTTCAAGAGGATATTCCCTCCGCCCTGCATATACTCTTGACGATATTGAAAAAATGGTTAAGGCTATAAAAAAAGGAAATCCCGATGCAATTATAATGGTTGACAACTGCTACGGTGAATTTATTGAAGAATTTGAACCGACACATGTCGGTGCTGATATAATAATAGGCTCTCTTATCAAAAATGCCGGCGGAGGTATTGCACGTACAGGCGGATATATTGCAGGCAGAGCCGATTTGGTTGAAAAATGTTCATACCGTCTGACATGTGTCGGTATGGGTAAGGAAGTAGGCTGTACCCTTGATATGAACCGTGAAATGTTCCTCGGATTTTTCCTTGCTCCCGATGTTGTATGCAATGCGAAAAAGACTTCCGCATTTGCAAGCGAACTTCTCAGTATGCTCGGATTTGAATGTTCCCCACGCAAGGACGATACAAGAGGAGATATTATAACTGCAATAAAACTCGGCAACGAGAAACTTCTGACAGCATTCTGCCGTGGAATACAAAAGGGAGCTCCCGTTGATTCGTTTGTAACTCCGGAGGCGTGGGATATGCCCGGATATTCCGACAAGGTTATAATGGCTGCCGGTGCTTTCACTATGGGAGCATCAATAGAGCTTTCTGCTGACGCTCCTATCCGTGAGCCTTTCGCTGTATGGATGCAGGGCGGTATTACATATACAAGCGGTAAACTCGGCGTTATGCTTGCCGTTCAGGAAATGATTGACGAGGGACTGATTTCCATAAATGAATAACAGTTTTGTTCAGAATCTTGTTTTCAGTCTCAATGCAACTATTCCCGTATTTCTTATGATGGTTTTCGGCTGGTTTATGAACAGATTAAACATGCTCGATGAACATACTACAAAAAAAATAAATCAGTTTGTATTCAAGGCACTTCTGCCGGCACTTCTCTTTATGGATTTGTCAACAGCGGATTTCAAATCCGTATGGGATACGAAATTTGTAGTATTCTGTTTTCTTGCAACAACGGCAAGTATTATAATTGCGTTTCTGATTTCGCTTGTACATAAGGACAAAACCGAAAGAGGAGAAATAATTCAGGCATCTTACAGGAGCAGTGCTGCTATACTGGGCATTGCTTTTGTAAAAAATATATACGGTGAAGCTGTTATGGCTGGGCTGATGATTGTCGGAACTGTTCCGCTTTACAACATTATTGCCGTTATAGTTCTTTCGCTTACTTCCCCCGACAAGGAAAAATGCAATAAAAAGGAGCTTTTTAAGAAAACTGCAAAAGATGTTCTGACAAATCCCATTATTCTCGGAATTGCCGTCGGAATGTTATGGTCTGTACTTCAGATTCCACAGCCTGTTATACTTTCAAAATCCGTTTCTTATCTCGGAAATATGGCAACTCCCCTCTCGCTGATAGCCCTCGGAGCGTCGTTTAAAATCAGTGATGCAAAGGGAAAATTCAAAACGGCTTTCGGAATAGCTTTCATAAAATTAATACTTTTCTGCATTATATTTTTACCGATTGCCGTAAAGCTTGGATTCAGAAGTGAAAAGCTTATTGCAATCCTTGTAATGCTCGGAAGTGCCACAACAGGAAGCTGTTTCGTTATGGCTAAAAATATGAATCACAACGGAACTGTTACTGCATGTGCCGTTATGATTACAACTCTTTTCAGTGCGTTTACTCTTACGATGTGGCTTTTTATTCTGAAAACTCTGAATTTTATATAAAAAATCAGACCGTCTGTGCTTAAAATGCACAAACGGTCTTTTTAATGAATTTTTAATCCATATCAACAAATATTACATTGTCTTTAGTTATGCCGTTGTTATTGATAATATCTTTAAGGGATATGAGAACGGCGGGACTTACTGCACTGCTCTTTTTCACGGCAGATACAGAATAATCAGCATTAATAATATCACTGCCTGATTTCAGAGGCTTATTAAGTTCGCTTAAAACGGTATTTAATTTTTTTATGAAATTGTCTGCATTTTCTTTCGGACACTGAACAGCAACAACAAATTCATCTGAACCGGTTCTGTAAATATCCGAGACACTGAAATAGTTTTTAAGAATATCAGCTGTATTTACAAGTACTGCGTCTCCTGCATCGTGACCGTATTTTATATTTATACTGCTGAATTTTGCAATATTGAACATTGCAAAGAAATACGGATTATCGGGACAATCCTGTATTTTATATCTGCCGTTTTTATCTCTGCCGAAATCGTCAATAAATTTTATTCTGTTGTTTACATCTGTGAGAATGTCACGGAGTGCAACTGTATGCAGGTTACTTTTGATAGTTTCCTGCTTTTTCTTTGACTTTTCGAGTTTCTGCTCTGTTTTTTCCTGTTTTGAAAGCATAATGTTGAATATAACAGTCCATACTATAACAAATACGCTGAATACAGCCATATAAAGATTGATAATTCTTGAATTTTTGTATACTTCGCCTTTCGGGGAATCAATCATAACAAGCCAGTCATAATCGCTGATATATGCATAGAGAGATACTTTTCCGTCCTTTTCGTATTCATAGACAGAATCGCCTTTGCCGGAATCCCTTAATTTTTCGCAAAGCTCAAGGGCTGTGGGATTATTGACCTGTATTCCGATTTGTCCCGTATCCTCACAAAGTATATACTTGCCGTCAGATACATTTACCATTGAAAAAACGGAATTTTCCGTATTAAGCTGTAATTTTCTGAAACTGTTTTCAATATCCTCCATATAGATTCCGAGACCGGCAAGTCCGACAGGATTTCCGGAATCATCATATATTGCCTTGTAAAGCGAAAGAATCTGCTTTCCGGAAGACGGTGAAATTATAATGCCGGTATTATAGACATCGTTTCCGGCATCAAGGAGAGAATTTCGGAGCTGTTCAAGAGATGCACCAGTTCTTGTTGTCATTCCGACATACTGTGTATTTGTATGTGCGAGAACTGTTGTATTCCACTGACTGACATATATTCCCTCAATACCTTTTACCATACCAGAAATTTCATCTGTATATTTCTGTGCAATGGCAGTTTTTTCAGGATTTGAGGGGTCTGCAAGCAGGTCTTTTATTTCCTTTGATGTACTGTAAGCTGAAAGTGTAAATTCAGCATTTTTAGTATAGTCAGTGATAATTACAGAACGCTCTCTTGCAAGAGCTTTCATTCTTTCAAGATTATCATTTCTTGTATCTGATGTTACATAGATATTCATAATTACAGTGAGGACAATTATTATAGCAAGATATATTCCTGTAAAAGTAAACCGTTTAACTGTTTTATTCATTAATTGTCATTCCGTTACTGAAAACTTATAAAAAGCTATAACAACTAAATTAAAAGCTATAAATATTATAACTTTTATGTTTCATTCCTTTTTCGTTGTGTCCGATTTTGCTTAAAAAACTACTCTCGTTTTGTATAACACTCCAAAGGCTTAAATTCCCGACTAACGTATCGGTACATATTAACAGTATTTGTTCTGACTATGCTGTTAATCCATATCGCATTAAATTAACACTTGCCTGATAATCTCTGTCTGTTATATTCCCACATTCAGCACAGATGTATGTTCTGTCTTTTAGTTTTAAATCTTTTTTGATATTTCCACAACAGGAACACATCTTGCTTGACGGATAATATCTGTCTGCTGTTATAAATTCAATATTATTCCAGTTACATTTATACTGTATCTGTCTGTAAAATTCATAAAAGCATTGTTCCTGTACAGCTTTGGCTAAGTGTCTGTTCTTCATCATTCCCTTTACATTTAAATCCTCTAAAACTATAAACTTTGGTTTTCGGTTTATAATCTCAGATGTTACACGATGCAAATAGTTATGACGAATATTTGTTAATCGGTGATTTATGTTCAAAAGCTGTTTTTCACTTTTCAGGATATTCTTAGTTTTACAGTAACGTACCCCCTTTCTGTTTTTATTATATTTTCTTGATATTTTACGCTGTAATCTACGCTTTTTTTCTTTAGTTTTTTAAATTTTGCAGTCTTGTTAATATTTTTATAAGTATGCTTATCAGAACATATTGCAAGGTCTTTTATACCTATATCAATTCCTATACCCTCATTCAACGGCTTTTCTGTACTTCCGGAACATTCTATTCCCACTGAAATCCACCAGTTCAAACCGTCAAATGTTATTCTGGGATTTGAATACTTTACATTTACAGGAATTTTATTCTTCTCTGCGAGCTTCACAGCATTAAACTTTTGCTTGCTTTTCTTCTTGCTTTCTGTCAGTTTTTCAAGTATTACATGAGTTTCTGTAAACTTTATCTTGCTTGTATCTGCATAAAAACTTGGTTT
>JAEDMB010000083.1 GCA_016303235.1 Oscillospiraceae bacterium | reverse complement strand
CTATAAATGATAAAAAATCCGAAACCCCCAGCCTTGAGGAAATCGCAAAACAGGCAGAAGCTATAAATGATAAAAAATCCGAAACCCTCAGCCTTGAGGAAATCGCAAAACAGGCAGAAGCTATCAGCCAGTAATAAATTAATCTCTGTATCCGATTTTAAATAATTTAAGGAGTCTTTATATATGAATGAAATAATTATAGTAAAACCTGAAAAATGCGTAGGCTGTAATGCCTGCGTGCGAACATGTCCCGCCCCTGAGGCAAATATAACTAAAATGCTTGATAACGGAAAATTCGTTACCACAGTTAATCCGGAAAGATGTATCACCTGCGGTGAATGTGTAAGAACCTGCAACCATGGTGCAAGAGACTATATTGATGATACCGAAACTTTTATGTCACGGATTTCAAAGGAAACGCTCATCGTTTTAGCTACACCTGCTATAAAGTCAGTATTCCCTACACAGTGGAAAAGTATTCTGAACTGGTTCAGAATTAAAGGCTGTATAATCTATGATGTATCATTAGGTGCGGATATATGTACATGGGCTCACCTGAGAGCTATTGAAAATAAAGAATTCGGAAACGTTATAACTCAGCCTTGTGCTGCGATTGTAAAATATATTGAAATATATCAGCCCAGACTTCTTACAAATCTCTCTCCTATTCACAGCCCTATTGCCTGTGCAGTAACATACATAAAAAAATATCTCAAAAAAAATAACCGTATTGCTGTACTTTCGCCATGCATAGCCAAAAAGACTGAATTTGTTGAAACCGGTCTTGTTGATTACAATGTGACTTTCAAGAAGTTAGGTGAATATTTTGAAAAAAATAATATAAAACTTCCTGTTAATCCAACTAATGATTTTGAATACGATTTCGATGAACAGCAAGGACAAGTCGGTGCAATATATCCACGTCCGGGCGGATTGAGAGATAATCTCTGGCTTCATAATCCTGATATAAATATTACCACTTCCGAAGGCGTTCACAAGGTCTATCCTGAACTTGATATGTATGCAAGTATGCCCGAATACAAACACCCCGAAGTATTTGACGTTCTTTCATGTGAATTCGGCTGTAATGTCGGACCTGCCTCCGGTACAAGCCAGACTGTTTTCGATGTAATGGCTACTATGAGAGAAGTCGAAAAGGAAGCTAAAAAGAAACGAAAAACCGGTCTTTTCCGTTCGGGAGATGACAAGCTCTTTAAAAAATTTGATGAAAAACTCAATATTTCAGATTTTATGAGAAGCTATACACGTGCAAAACCCTCTCCCGTTCCCAACAAGAGCCAGCTTGAACCAATATTTGAAATGATGGGCAAGCATACGGACGCTGAACGCAATTATAACTGTCATGCCTGCGGATATCAATCATGCAATGATATGGCCATAGCTATATACAGAGGTCTGAATACTCCGGATAACTGTATTGTTCACGCCAAATCTGTTCTTCTTGCAAGACACAGTGAACTTAGTATGCAACACGAAAAGCTTGCTGAAATTGCCAGTCAGTGCCTTGAACTTTCCGACAAACTCAGAAATGACCTCAATGAAATTGTAGAAAATATGAATACTATTGATGAATCCACATCAAAAACCAGTCAGAAAGCCGGACAGGTTAACAGCCTGCTTAATAATATAGTCGCATTCTGTAACAATAACAGCAGTATGGATGCCGACAGCGTAAGACAAATGGTAAATATCCTCGAAACTACTATAAATGCATTCAGCGTTCTTGACGACAACGTAAGCACAACAAATGCAAGCACAAGAATTATCAATAATTCAATTGTCGAAATCAAAAATCTTGTCGATGATATAAATATTACTCTGCATAAAACTGAAGAATAATAAGGTTTTCCGACAGTCTGAACGGACAGTAATTGCTGTCCGTTTTAATTAAAAAAAGAATATTTATCATTTATACTTGACTTTTTCAAATCTATATGCTATAATTTATATTACAATGTGCCGCTGTGGTGGAATAGGCAGACACAAGGGACTTAAAATCCCTCGGTAGCAATACCGTACCGGTTCAAGTCCGGTCAGCGGCATAATTTTGAATATCACTTAAAACAGCTGTTATATGTTGTTTTAAGTGATATTTTTTGTTTTAAATAATATCAAAAAAGTTCAGCTTTTGCTGAACTTTTTCGACAGTCTGGCGGATAGCAATTGCTATCCGTTTTATTATTTATGATATTTCGGTTACTGTATAATCCTTGTCCTCGACAGCTTTTCTGAGAACGTCATCGGAAACAGCACTGTTAAGTTCAACAACAGCCGTACCCTTTTCGTGACTTACATCGGCATTCTCAACAGCGGGAATTGCTTCAAGAGCCTTTTTAACAGCGGATTCGCAGTGACCGCACATCATACCGTCAATTCTGATAGTTTTTTTCATAGAAGATACTTTCCTTTCTGATTTTGATTTTATTTTCCTGTCCTTTGCTGGATTGTGAATATCAAACAAATTCAGTCTCAGGGCATTTGACACAACACAGAGGCTTGACAGACTCATTGCAAAAGCTCCGAACATAGGATTTAATTTAAGTCCGAAAAGCGGTATAAACAAGCCTGTTGCAAGCGGTATTCCTATAATATTATATATAAAAGCCCAGAATAAATTTTCGTGAATATTTTTCAGGGTTTTACGGCTAAGCCTTATTGCTGACGGAATATCCTTGACACGGCTTTTCATCAGTACGACATCAGCGGAATCTATTGCAATATCAGTACCGTTTCCTATTGCAATTCCAATATCAGCCCTTGCAAGTGCAGGAGCGTCATTTATACCGTCACCAACCATAGCAACTCTGCCCTGTTTTTTAAGATTTCTGATAACACTTTCCTTTCCGTCGGGGAGAACGCCTGCAATAACTTCATCAGCTCCTATCTGATTTCCGATAGCTTTTGCAGTACGTTCATTATCGCCTGTAAGCATTATGACACGTATTCCCATATTATGAAGTTCTCTGACAGCCTCCGCAGAATCCTCTTTTATAACGTCTGCAACGGCTATTATACCCATAAAAATATTATCCTTGCAGAAAAACATCGGAGTTTTTCCCTGTTCGGAAAGATTTTCTGAAATTTCCCTGATTTTATCGGGAATTTCAGTCTTTGAGCTTATAAAATTAAAATTCCCTCCAGCCACTTCTGAATTATTTATAATTCCCGTCAGACCGTTTCCGGCAAAAACTTTGAAATCAGATACTTCATACTTTCGGGATTTTAATTCCTCTGCCTTTTTAATTATGGCAAGAGCTAAAGGGTGTTCGCTTTTTTTCTCAAGAGAAAAAGCCATTGATATGAAATCATTTTCGTGAAAGCCGTCTGCCGTAATTATATCGGTAACTTCGGGCTTGCCCATTGTAACTGTACCTGTTTTATCAAGGGCAACTATATTTATTTTTCCTGTTTCCTCAAGGGATTCGGCTGTTTTGAAAAGTATGCCGTTTTTAGCTCCGACACCGTTTCCGACCATTACTGCAACGGGAGTTGCAAGACCTAATGCACAGGGACAGCTGATTACAAGGACGGATATTCCTCTTGCAAGAGCAAATCCGAAACTTTCTCCGGCAATAAGCCATACTATAAGTGTCAGAACGGCAATCACTGTTACAGCAGGAACAAAAATTCCGGAAACCTTATCAGCAATTTTTGCAACAGGTGCTTTTGTAGCCGTTGCATCGCTTACTGTTTTTATAATCTGCGAAAGAACCGTTTCACTTCCGACTTTAAGAGCCTCACACTTTATAAATCCTGATTTGTTTATAGTTCCCGATGATATATAATCGCCCTCTGACTTGTCTGCCGGTATGCTTTCACCGGTGAGAGCCGATTCATCGACGGCACAGTTTCCTTCAATAATTACACCGTCAGCGGGAATATTTTCTCCTGAACGTACAACAAATACATCACCTTTTCTGATATTTTCAACGGGTACTGAAATTTCTTTTCCGTCACGGATTAAAACGGCATTTTTCGGTGAAAGCTTAATCAGATTTTTCAGAGCGTCCGTAGTTTTTCCCTTTGAACGAGCCTCAAGAGACTTCCCGACAGTAATCAAAGTTAAAATCATTGCAGATGACTCAAAATAAAATTCGTGCATAAGGTGTATAACTTCCTGATTATTTCCGTCAAGCTGTGCGGAAGTCATAGCAAAAAGAGCGTAAAGACTGTATACAAATGATGCTCCCGAACCAAGTGCAACAAGAGTGTCCATATTCGGCGAACCGTGAACCGCACCTCTGAAACCGTTTATAAAGAACTTTCTGTTTATAAACATTATGATTACAGTCAATAAAAGCTGTATTATTCCTATTGCAATGTAGTTTCCGTCAAGGAAAGGCGGAAGATACCACCCCCACATTGCATATCCCATTGAAAAATACATCAGCACCAAAAGAAATACTACTGACCATATAAGGCGGTTTTTAAGCTCATGAGTTTCTCTGTCAGCAGAAAAATCATCAGATTCGGTTTTCCCGCTGTTTTTCGGAAAAGCTCCGTATCCTGCCTTTTCTACTGCTGATATAATATCCTTTTCCGATGCCGTTCCCTCGACTCCCATAGAGTTTGTAAGCAGATTTACAGAACACGATGTTACACCGTCAACGGCTGATACAGCTTTCTCAACCCTTGCACTGCACGCTGTACAGCTCATTCCCGTTATATTATACTGTTTCAGAAAAATCACCTCTATTTCATAAGTTTCTGAAGTGTTTCAACAAGTTCATCGATTACTTCATCTTTTCCGTTTCTTATATTATCCGCAACACATGTCCGGATATGATTTGCAAGAAGTTCCTTATTGAAAGAATTGAGAGCAGAATTTACTGCTGAAACCTGTATAAGAATATCAGTACAGTATGCATTTTTTTCAACCATACCTTTTATTCCTCTTATCTGCCCTTCTATACGATTAAGGCGGTTTATAAGTTTTCTGTATTCATCTTCGGAACGCTCTTTAGTTTTTTTACAGCATTCACATTCTTTAAAATCTTTCATATCATCACCTCCAATATTATTATATACCCCCTGAGGGTATTTGTCAAGGATTTTCTGATTATTTTATTTTTAACGCAACACAGGAAAATATTCAAAAAAATTCCGCCCTTTTAAAGGCGGAATTAATAATATTATTATAATTCTGGTTCGTCTGACGGTTCAGACGGTTCATCTGACGGAACGGGGTCAGGTTCTGAATAAGGAGGGTCAACGGCAGACGGTTCATCTGTTACCGGTGGGTCTGTTACTTCGGGAACGTCCGGTTCATCATATGAAGTCTCCGGAGGAACATCAGGTTCTGAATATTCCGGTGCAGTCGGTTCAGAGGGTTCATCGATTTCAGAAGTTTCAGGCGGTTGGGGTTCGGGTTCATAAGACTGAGGCGGTTCGGTATAAACAGGTTCTTCGTAATTTTCAACAGCCTGTGTTACAGTCTGGTTTGAATAATCCGGTCTGCCGGTCGGAACGGCATAGCCTGTATAAACATATCCCTCATTTGTAGTAAATATTTTATCAACATAGTGGACTTTCGGGTAAGTTACCTGAGTATTTGCAGTAGTTGTCTTTGAATCGTTTTTCTTTCCGTCTGAATCTGCGGAAGTTGTAACGACAACGCCGTTGATGCCATCGCCATAAGGTGAATTTTTTCCGCCGGATTCCATAAGTCCCGCACGTCCCATTCCTGAAATAACTTTTTCGGACGGAGTTATAGGGAACATCACGAAAAACATCAGTATAATAAAAGTAAGTATAATAAATATACCGCAGGATATAACAGTAAGGCGGGTAGATTTTGAAAGATTTCCAAAAAATTCCTTGAATTTATACATTATAAAACGCTCCTGTAAAACAATATGATTTTATTTTAATACAAAATTTGTCATATGTCAATAGAAAATCCTACAAAAAAATGCTTTTAAATATTCTGAAATTTGTTTATTCATCAAAAAGGGGAGTTGAAAAATATCTTTCGGCAGTATCGGGGAGGACAGTAACAACAGTTTTTCCCTTTCCCAGCTTTTCGGCGAGCCTAATCGCACATGCAACATTAGTACCGCTTGAAATTCCGCACATAATGCCTTCAAGCCTTGCCAGATTCTTTGCAGTATTGATAGCTTCATCATCAGAAACAATATAAATATTATCATAGATATTCATATTGAGATTCTCCGGAATAAGACCGTCACCGATACCCATCTGAAGATGAGTTCCGATATTTCCTCCTGCAAGGATAGCAGCGTTTTCGGGTTCGACAGCCCATATTTCTATATTCGGATTATGAGCCTTTAATACTTCGCCGATACCGCTTATTGTACCGCCTGTGCCTATTCCGGAACAGAATCCGTGAATTTCCTTTCCGACCTGTTCAAGAATTTCAACACCGGTATGATATTTGTGAACCTGCGGATTTGCAGGATTTTCAAACTGCTGTGGAACATATACGTTGGGATTTTCCGCTTTCATACGGAGAGCCGTTTTAAGACATTCATCGATACAGTCGCCTATATTTCCGGAATCGTGGATAAGCATAACTTCAGCACCATAATGCTTTACAAGCTTTCTTCTTTCTTCGCTTACGGAATCAGGCATAATAATTACAGTTCTGTAACCTCTGACAGCACCGACAAGAGCAAGGCCTATTCCCTGATTACCGCTTGTAGGTTCAACTATTACAGTATTTTTATTTATAAGACCTTTTCTTTCGGCATCGCAAATCATATTGTAGGCGGTTCGTGTCTTGATTGAACCGCCTACGTTAAGCCCTTCAAACTTAACAAGAATTTCAGCAGAATTTTCGTCAGTCATTCTGTTGAGCCTTATAATCGGAGTGTGTCCGATTACATCTAAAATATTGTTGTATATCATTCGGGAAAGCTCCTTATATAACGGCAAAAGCCTGTTCGAGGTCGGCAATTATATCGTCAACATTTTCAAGACCTACTGAAAGGCGAATCATTCCGGGGTCAATTCCGGCAGAAACAAGCTGTTCCTCACTAAGCTGTCGGTGAGTAGCGGAAGCCGGATTGAGAACACAGGTTCTTATATCGGCAACGTGAACTTCATTTGATGCAAGCTTAAGAGCATCCATAAATTTAACGGCAGTTTTTCTACCGCCGGCTACTGAAAAGCTTATGACTCCGGCAGTGCCGAGAGGGAGATATTTTTCAGCAAGCTTGTGATGCGGGTCACTTTCAAGACCGGCATATCTTACGGAAAGAACCTTTCCCGTTGACTTGATATATTCTGCGACTCTGAGAGCATTTTCACAGTATCTCGGCATTCTTACTGCAAGGGTTTCAAGTCCGAGATTGAGCAGAAATGAACTGTTTGCAGACGGATAACAGCCGAAATCACGCATTAACTGCATTCTTGCCTTAGTGATATAAGGAGCGTCCGGATATTTTTCAGTATAGACAATTCCGTGATAGCTTTCATCGGGTTCAGTAAGGCAGGGGAATCTGCCTGATTTCTTCCAGTCAAACTTACCGCTGTCGACAATAACTCCGCCGACCTGAACAGCGTGACCGTCCATATATTTTGAAGTGGAATGTATAACAATATCAGCACCCCATTCGATAGGTCTGCAAAGATACGGAGTAGCAAAAGTATTGTCAACAATAAGCGGTATTCCCTTGGAATGTGCAATATCTGCCCATTTTTCGATGTCAAGAACGGTAAGGGCAGGATTTGCGATAGTTTCACCGAAAATAAGCTTTGTATTCGGCTGAATAGCCTTTCTTATTTCATCTTCGGAAGCGTCAACGTCAACGAAAGTACATTCTATTCCCATTTTTTTGAAAGTAAATGCAAGAAGATTAAAAGTTCCGCCGTATATAGATGAGCTTGAAACAATATGGTCGCCGGCACTGCATATATTAAGTACAGCAAGCATAGTTGCGGACTGTCCGGAGGAAGTACACATTGCACCGGCTCCGCCCTCAAGAGCAGATATTTTCTTTTCAACAGCGTCAGTAGTAGGATTTTCAAATCTGGAATAAATCATTCCGAGAGTAGGGTCATCGAATACATCAGCAACAGCATCGGTTGAATTATATACATAAGTGGTACTCTGATATATAGGCATAACTCTTGGTTCGCCGTTTTTCGGTGAGTAGCCTTCGTGAAGAACTTGTGTTTCGATTTTCATTTTATAAGGTATTCCTTTCGTAAAAAATTAATATTCAATTCCCCTGCGGGCTTTAATTCCACTGCTGTAAGGGTGCTTTATACAGGCGATTTCGCTTATATAATCGGCAAGCTCAAGAAATTCCGGTGCGGGATTTCTTCCCGTGAGAATAATTTCAGTATCGGGATT
>JAEDMB010000082.1 GCA_016303235.1 Oscillospiraceae bacterium | reverse complement strand
ACTACTACTACTACTACTACTACTACTACTGTTCCGTCAACGGTCGGTGTTATGGGTGATGCAAACTGTGACGGCTATGTTGATATTGCCGATGCGGTAGCTATATCCGCATATGTTGCAGACAGTGCAAAGAATACTCTTTCTTCACAGGGATTAATCAATGCTGATGTTCAGGGCAATGGAAACGGTATCAATGCAAATGACGCTCTTGCCGTTCAGCAGTATCTTGCAAATATTGTAACAGTACTTCCTCTTTAAAAAATAATTAAGGCGGTTCGCAATGAACCGCCTTTTTTTATTTAAGCGTAACTATTGTTACACCGTCCTCGCCCTCTCCGTAAACTCCGGAACGGAATGTTTTCACTGATTTGTGATTTTTAAGGTGCTGTCTTACTGCCTGACGCAAAAGACCTGTTCCTTTTCCGTGAATTATTGTAACCGTTCCGATATTTGAAAGCACTGCACGGTCAATAAACGAATCAAGCTGGTATATTCCGTCATCGCATGCACAGCCTCTTATATCAAGCTCCATAGTGCCACGGCGTTCAATTTTTCCGCTTACTTTAGATGATTTTTTTACGGGCTTGTTTCCGTAAGTAACCTTTTTAGGTTCGACAAGGCGGAGCTTTGATATATTCATCTTGGTACGCATTACTCCGAGCTGAATATATACTGTATCACTTCCGTCAGGTTCTCCCGAAACAATTCCGTTGCGGTCAAGTTCCGGAATATAAACCGTATCGCCACGCTTTAATTTTCTCGGGAGTACATATCCCTCATTAAGGTCACGCTTATTGACAGGGTTAGCCGTATCGTACATTTTATTGAAACTCTGACGGCTTTTTGACTTCATTGCGGAAACGTCATCGCTGAAACTTTTCTTTTCCTTTTCCTTGCGGAGCTGTTCGAGTTCGTCAATAAGTTCATTGGATTCGGCTTTTGTAGCCTCTATGATACTCATAGCCTGAATACGTGCCTTTTCGAGTTCGCTTGATTTTGATTTTTCTATTGAATCAAGTTCCTGACGGATTTTTTCTGCATTTTTTTCAGCCTCAATTTTGAGTATCCGGGCAGTTTCAAGCTGTTTTTCGAGTTCAGCCCTTGCAGATTCAAGCTTGCCTATAACTGTTTCAAGGCGTGAATTTTCCTCACTGACAAGCGTTTCAGCTCTTTCTATGATATGTTTCGGCATTCCGAGACTTTCGGATATTGCAAAAGCGTTTGACTTTCCGACAGAACCGACTATAAGCTTATAAGTCGGCTTAAGGGTTTCAATATCAAATTCGCATGATGCATTTTCAGCGTTGGGATTTTCAATTGCAAAGAGCTTTAATTCCTGATAGTGAGTAGTTGCGATAACTTTCGCACCGTAATTCATAAGGGATTCTATTATTGATACTGCAAGAGCAGAACCTTCAACGGGGTCAGTTCCCGAACCGAGTTCATCAAGAAGTACAAGCGATGAAGTATCAGCAGTATTGAGAATTTCTATTACTTTATTGGTATGGGAGGAGAAAGTGGAGAGATTCTGTTCAATGCTCTGACTGTCGCCTATATCGACAAGAATTTTATCGAATACGGAAATACTGCTTCCGTCCGCAACGGGAATAAGCAGTCCGCACATAGTCATTGCGGAAAGAAGTCCTGCTGTTTTAAGTGCAACAGTTTTACCGCCCGTATTTGCACCTGTTATAATCAATGTCTGATAGGTTTCGCCGAGTGTTATATTTATCGGTACAGCCTTGTTTTTTGCAATAAGGGGGTGACGTGCCTTGTTAAGCTTTATAATGCCGTCATCAGTAATTTCGGGGCGTGTTGCATTCATTTTTGATGCAAGATTTGCCTTTGCGAAATAGAGATTCAGTTCGGCACATATTTTATAGTTTTCCTCGAGAATATCGGCATACTGACCGCAATCGGAACATAATTCCGCAATAATGCGTTCAATTTCCTCCTGTTCCTTGCCCTCGAGTATTCTTATATCGTTATTGGCTTCAACGATTGACATAGGTTCTATAAAAATTGTCTGACCGCTTGAGGAAGTATCGTGAATAAGACCGCTTATCTGACCTCTGTGTTCAGCCTTTACGGGAAGAACGAATCTTCCGTCACGGATAGTGACAATATTATCCTGAAGGCATTTCTGAACATTCTGATTTTTAATCATTTTGTCGAGAGTCTCACGCAGATGAGTTCCGGCACGGTTGATTTTACGTCTTATTGCGGAAAGCTCCGCACTTGCGGAATCAGCAATTTCAGTGTCAGACAATATGGAACGGTCAAGCTTTTCGAGTAGCCAGTTATTTGGTTTAAGCTGTGAGAAAAGATAGCTTAATTCAGTTTCGATATTTTCGCAGTGGCTGTACCAGTCGCTTAAGTTTTTGATTTGGCGGAGAAGTCCCGCTATATCGAGAAGGTCACGGAGTGAGATTATAGCTCCCGATTTGGCACGCATTGCAGGGGATACAGCGTCTTTGAAGTCGCTGAAAGGGGGAGTGCCGAACTGAATCGAAAGGCTTAAAGCCTGATATGTTTTAAGTGTTTCATATTTTACACGTTCAAGGTCGCTGTCGGGACGGACAGCGAGAGCCATTTCCTTTGTAGCTGAATTTGAACAGAGTTCCGAAAGCATTTTCAGAATTTTGTCAAGTTCAAGGGTTTTGAGATATTTATTCATATTTTCATATCCTTTACAGATTTGTAGAAAGTGAGTGTACTGAAATTACGTTCAAGATGTGAAATAATATACTGCTCCGAAAGATATGACAGTTTATGCTGAATTTCATCGGATATTCTGAAACTGAAAATTCTGTTTAAATCAGACAGAACTACATGCCGGACAGCTTTCAGAAGTGAAAGCGGAGCTGTTATTCCTGTTTCGTTTTCGGGTGAATTTGCGTGGCAGTCCTTACAGCAGAAATTGCTTTCAGTAATGCTGAAATATATTTCATCCGGTTCAAAAGCTCCGCACTTTCGGCATGCAAGAACATCGGGCATCAGACCTATTTCCGATAAAAGCCGTAATTCAAAAACTGATTTCAGAAAATCGCATTTTTCCGAATCCTTTTCAAGAAAATAAAGCGTATTCAGAAAAAGCCGTAGAACATTATTATTCTGCATTTCGCTTGTTATGCAATATTTCAGAATATCGGCAAAATATGATGCAAGCGAAAGCTTTTTGAGATTGTCACGCAGACCGTAGAAAATATGTATCGGTTCTGCACTGTTGAGAAATTTTCTTCCGTTTCTTTCATCAATGCAGAACCTTGAATACGCAAAAAGCTGAACAGAGGAGCTGTTTTTGCTTGTTATTTTCTTAACGCCTTTCACAGGTATTTCAATAATTCCCTCATTTGTGAGAATATCCGCAAATTTATCGCTTTCGCCGAAGCTCCTCTGTTTTATCACTATTCCGTTGATTGTCTTCATTTTCAGCCTTTCGCTTATATTCAAGATAATCCGATATTTTACCGGTTTTTTCAAAATTAATCCATTCAGCAAGATTATTCATAGAAAAAAATCTCCTTTACAGTAATTATATTTCCCAAAGGAGATTTTTTTATTAATGGAAATTATTTGTCAGAGAGTCCGAAATTTTTAATAAGTCCCTCACGGTTACGCCAGTCCTCCTTGACCTTTACCCAGCATTTGAGGTTTACCTGTATCTGGAAAAAATCCTCAAGGTCTGCCCTTGCCATAGATGAGGCTTTTTTAAGCATAGAACCGCCCTTGCCTATGATAATACCCTTGTGTGATTCTCTTTCGCAGTATATAACGGCGGAGATGTCAAGAATATCCTTGTCCTGACGTTCTTCCATAACTTCAATTCCGACGGCAATTCCGTGAGGAACTTCGTCCTTGAGGAGAATTAAAAGCTTTTCACGAATCATTTCGCTTGCAAGAACCTTTTCGGGCTGGTCGGTGAATTTGTCATCGGGGAAGTGGTGAGGGGATTCGGAGGCAAGTTTCATTATTTCATTTTCAACTATATCAATACCGCTGTTTTCGGTAACGCTTACGGGTATTACGGAACAGAAATTTATTTCAGATGTAAGGCTTGCGATAATCGGAGCAAGTTCTGATTTATCTGCAAGCAGGTCTATTTTATTCAGAACCAGTACAACAGGCATTGACGATTCATTAAAGGATTTGAGAAGTTCCATTTCCTGAGGAGTTATTTTTTTTGTGCAGTCCATAACGAATATAACGCCGTCAATACCGCATACAGATTCCTTGACAGTATTGAGCATATGTTCGCTCAGCTTGTTTTTAGGCTTGTGAAGTCCGGGGGTATCGAAAAATACAAGCTGAGTTTCACCGATTGTCTTTATTCCGGTTATACGTGTTCTTGTAGTCTGTGGCTTGTCGCTTACGGAGGCAATTTTTTCGCCTATAATACTATTCAGAAGTGAAGATTTTCCGGCATTTGTTCTTCCGGCAATAGTAACAAAAGCTGTTTTTGTCATTTTATAGGCTCTCCTGTGATAAATGTAGCATCTCTTGAAATTCCGAGCTTTTCAAGCACGGATTCTTCCTTTTCACGCATAATGCGTTCATCAAGAGGAGAGGTTTCGTGGTCGTATCCGAGAAGATGTAGCATTGAATGAACAGTTAAAAATCCTATTTCACGTTCAAGAGAGTGACCGTAATTAGATGCCTGCTTAACGGCAGTTTCAAGTGAGATTACAATATCTCCAAGAAGAACATATCCTGTTTCGGGATTTCTTTCAACGTTGTTTTCCTCCATAAGAGGGAAAGAAAGAACGTCAGTAACTCTGTCCTTGTTGCGGTAATTTTTATTAAGCAGTCTTATTTCGCTGTTGCTTACAAACGATACACTTACTTCAGCATTGTCGGTAAATCCTTCAGTAGTAAGGACAGCCTGACAGCATCTCCTTATAAGCATTCTTATGCCTACCGGAACTTTGATTTCATTCTGATTATTTTTTACATATACTTTTAACTTGGGCATTTTTTATTTTCTCCCTTCATTATTATATTTTTCGTATGCCTTTATAATATCCTGTACAAGCTTGTGGCGTACAACATCTTTTTCAGTGAAACGGTGAATATTTATGTCATCGATTCCCTTGAGGACTTTCATCGCCTCAATAAGCCCCGATTTTTTTGAATCCGGAAGGTCTATCTGCGTTATATCACCTGTTATAACCATTTTGCTGTTTTCTCCGAGACGGGTGAGGAACATTTTTATCTGTTCTGATGTGGTATTCTGTGCCTCATCAAGAATTATAAAAGCATCGTCGAGAGTTCTTCCACGCATATACGCAAGCGGAGCAACTTCTATTATACCCTTTTCCATATATTTCTGAAAATTATCCGCACCGAACATATCAAAAAGTGCATCATAAAGCGGACGCAGATAGGGGTCAACTTTATCCTGTAAATCTCCGGGAAGAAATCCGAGCTTTTCACCTGCCTCAACGGCGGGGCGTGTAAGGATAATTTTTTTGATTTCGTGATTTCTGAATGACTTGACTGCCATAGCGACAGCAAGATATGTTTTTCCCGTACCGGCAGGGCCTATTCCGAGAACGATTGTATTATTTTTTATTGAATCGGCATATTTTTTCTGTCCGACTGTTCTGGCACGTATTATTTTACCGCTTGCCGTAAAGCAGATTCCGTCAGAGCTTAATTCTTTCAGTTTTGATTCTTCGCCCTCTGACACCATAGAGGTGACATAGCGGACAGTCTGGTCAGTGAGAGGCTGACCGGAACTTTCAAGACTTATAAGGGCATTTATAGCTTTTTCAGCGGAATCAATCTGTTCAGGATTCTGACCGATAATTCTTATATTTTCGTCTCTGTATACAACTGTAACGCTGTATTCCTTTTCAATTTTGCTTATATTCGAGTCAAAGCTCCCGAAAAGGCCGGAGAGCTGTGCCTGATTTGAAACCGGTATATTTTTTTCTGGCATAAAATAAATCACTTTCTTTTTAGTTTTCGGGGAATTTTCCGGCATTGGCAAGAGTTATATTTGAATAGTTTCTGTCGCCGGTGACTTCCTTAATAACATTCACATAAGAGGGGAAATATATTTTCTGTTCGGGGCTTTCGAGTTCGAGTTCAAGAACGGCATATTTTTGTGAAAAGGGATAAATATCAAGTTCAAATTTTTGATTTTCATAGAGAAATACAGCACGTTTTTTTTCGACAGGAGCGGTATTCTTTGCATCTTTCAGAAGTGAGCTGTATTCAGCGGAATTTATAGTTTTTTCGGATTCCTCACGGACAACAGGGGATAAAAAATTTTTTTCCGTATATGTCATAGATACCTTGTTACCGCATGAAATTTTTCTGACTCTCCTCTGTGAACCGTTTTCGCCGTCAGAAAGGTAAGTCTGCTTGATGTCAACAAGCTTTATCAGGTTAAGTTTTTTTAAATCGGGCATTTTAACAAGAAATTTTCTTTCAATTTCCAGACCGCTTTTCATAAAAATTCCTCCGGATTTTTTAAAATTAATATGCAGAAATCCACAGTTATTATTATATAACTATTTTTGATGATTGTCAACAAAATTCTGAATAAATTTTAGTAAAACTGCTTATTTTTTATTTTAATTTATTTCAGCCGACAAAATCAAAGAATGTAATGTTTGCGGGTGAAAATTTTGTATGTCTTTCGGGCTTTTTTGGAGCTTTCAAACCAGTTGGTTCACAAAGTCTGAATTTCATTGACATAGAAATTTTTTTGTCAAAATCCTTTTTTTCAACAGTTACGCCAAGCGATTCGGAGAGTCTGCGTATCAAAAGCTCGTCCATATTAAAATTAATCATTTTATCATAAAAATCCATAGTAAGGTTGCTGTTTTTTTCTTTTTTGGAACATATAACAGTTATTTCTGCTGAATTTTTTTCCGGCATAGAGGAGCTTATATTAATTTCTGTGGAATATGAGGAAAAAATTACGTATCTTAAAACGTGCAGGAAAAGAAGTCTGAGCAGATTTTCGTCACAGTCTGAATACATATTTGCATTTTTGATATTGTTTTTAATCTTTATTTTGTTCTGGCAGGAACATACGATATTTATGCAGATTTCGTCAATTATATTTTTTATATTCAGAAATGAATTTGTACTGCTGTAATCCTTTGAAGTGGATTTCATAATTTCATTGTTCTGAACCGTTTTCATAATTCCCATACAACTGCTGTCGATGCCGTCATAATATTCCTGAAAATCGGTTCTGCCGTTTTTTTCGGATTCACTTCTCATAAGCGTGACATATGCGGAAATTTCGCTGATTGATGCCTTTATATAAAGATTGTTTGATTCGATATATTTCTGAAATGAAATGTCCTCAAAAGCTTCGGCAAGAATATCTTTTTTGTCAAAAAGAATAAACGAATATTGTCCGTCCCTGTGCATTTCGCCGGCAAGCGTTATATCATCGTTGCTGAATCTGACATGGCATTTTGATTTTTTTGTTTCTTCCTTTTCAAACTCACAGTATGCGGGAAACTGTCCTCCGAAAAATTCCGCCTCACGGTTGCTCCATATGAGTTCATCTTTTATGAAAATCATGACTACTTTCTCTGAATCTGAAAATAATTTCTTTATATCTTCAATACACATATTTTTATCTCCTTTCCGGAAAGTATAAAAGCATTATTATTCATCATTATACACCATTTTTATTAAAAAAGAAACAACTTTTTTTGAACTTTTTTAGTATTTCCGGTTTTTGTTAAAAATACACAAATTATTATCAACAATATTATATATTTCCACTTTTTATAGGAAAATTTACTATTTTTTGTTTCAGGTACTTGCAAATCTCTTTTTTTTGGTGTATAATAAATATGCAAAAATTTTTAGGAGGTATAATCCCATGTCAGTTAAAGTTGCTATTAATGGTTTCGGACGTATAGGTCGTCTTGCATTCAGACAGATGTTCGGTGCAGAAGGTTACGAGGTTGTCGCTATCAACGACCTTACTAAGCCTTCAATGCTCGCTCAGCTCCTCAAGTATGATACCGCTCAGGGCGGTTACTGCGGTAAAATCGGTGAAAACAAGCACACTGTTTCCGCTGATGACGAAGCTGGTACTATCACTGTTGACGGCAAGACTCTTACAATTTACGCTAAGGCTAACGCTGCTGAACTTCCTTGGGGCGAAATCGGTGTTGATGTAGTTCTCGAATGTACAGGTTTCTACTGCTCAAAGGAAAAGTCAATGGCTCACATCAATGCAGGTGCTAAGAAGGTTGTTATCTCTGCTCCGGCAGGCAATGACCTCAAGACTATCGTTTTCAGCGTAAACGAAAAGACTCTTACTCCTGATGACCAGATTATTTCTGCTGCATCATGCACAACAAACTGCCTCGCTCCTATGGCTAAGGCTCTCAACGACTATGCTCCTATCCAGAGCGGTATTATGTCAACAATCCACGCTTACACAGGCGACCAGATGATTCTTGACGGTCCTCACAGAAAGGGTGACCTCAGACGTGCAAGAGCTGGTGCTGCTAACATCGTTCCTAACTCAACAGGTG
>JAEDMB010000081.1 GCA_016303235.1 Oscillospiraceae bacterium | reverse complement strand
CCGAACATTTCCTTAATAATTTCACTGCAGGGCTTTACTTCCTTGACAAGACCGGCAATAGCTCCGCAAAGGAATGAACCTTCATCAAGATTGCCGTCCTGAACAGCCTTTCTGAGTGAACCGAGTGTGAGATTTTCAAATTCATCAGGAGTAAGTGAGCCGTCCTTTTCTCCGTTTGCAAGCATTTTTGAAAACTTTGTTCTTACGTTACGGCAAGGGTGACCGGTATAGCGACCAGTAACAACGCTGTCAGTATCCTTAGCCTTGACAACGAGTTCCTTATAAGTCGGGTGAATCTGACATTCTTCAGAAGCAAGAAAACGAGTTCCGACCTGTACGCCCTCTGCACCGAGCATAAATGAAGCTGCAATACCTCTGCCGTCAGCAATGCCTCCCGCTGCGATTACCGGAATACTTAATGCATCAACGACCTGAGGAACAAGGCACATTGTAGTTATTTCACCGATATGACCGCCCGATTCAGTACCCTCTGCAATTACAGCATCAGCTCCGGCACGTTCCATTCTTTTTGCGATTGCAACTGAAGGAACAACGGGAATAACTTTAATTCCGGCATTTTTCCAGTCCGGAACATATTTCGGAATGCCCGCACCGGTTGTTACAACAGGAACCTTTTCATCAATAACAAGCTGTGCAAGGTCATCAGCATTGGGACTCATAAGCATAATGTTTACTCCGAAAGGCTTATCAGTCATAGACTTGCATGCTCTAATCTGTTCACGGAGATAGTCAATAGGTGCAGAACCTCCGGCAATTATTCCGACTCCTCCTGCATTTGATACGGCAGAAGCAAGCTTGCTTTCAGCAATCCATGCCATACCACCCTGTAAAATCGGATATTCACAGTTTAATAATTCAGTAATTTTTGTTTTCATATATTTTAAAATTCCTTTCAGAGTTAGTATTCAAGAATAATTGCACCATAGGTAAGACCTGCTCCGAAGCCTACCATACATACTTTATCTCCTCTTTTGATTTTTCCGTTCTGCAGAGCCTCATCAAATGCAAGCGGAACGGAAGAACTTGATGTATTGCCGTTATGGTCAAGAGTGATTACCATTTTATCCATTGATACTTTCATGTTTTTGGCAGCAGTTTCAATAATTCTCAGATTTGCCTGATGAGGAACTATTACATCAATATCATCAGCAGTCATATTTATTTTTGCCGCAGCAGATTCAAGAGCTTTCGGAAGTGCCTTTGTAGCAAATTTATATACTTCCTTGCCGTTCTGAACAAGACCATGCATTTTAGGGTCAGCAAAGCCGTCATCAAACTCTGTTAAATCGGCAAATTCCTCTTTGCGGTTTATACATCTTGCAAAAAGAAGTCTTGCACCGCTTCCGTCAGAGGCAAGATAGCTTGAATAAAGTTTGTCGCTTTTTTCGATTACAGATGCCGATGCACCGTCTCCGAAAAGTATGCAAGTACCTCTGTCGGTAAAATCAGTAATTCTTGAGAGATTTTCACTTGCGACAACAAGTGCATACTTCATATTTTCTTCTGTTTCGAGAAAGCGTCTTGCCGTATCCATGGCATATATATATCCGGTGCAGGCAGCGTTGAGGTCAAAAGCCATTGCATTGAATGCCTTTATTTCATTCTGGATTATGCTTGCAACACTCGGAGTATGAAAATCATTTGTTATCGTACAGCATATTATAAGACCAATTTCATCGGGATTTATACCCGCCTTTTCAACAGCCTTTTTGCATGCCTCTGCACCCATGTACCATGTAGGCTCCCAGCCGGAAATATGCCTTGAAACTATTCCTGTACGGGTTCTTATCCACTCATCATTTGTATCTACAAATTTAGCAAGGTCGTCATTAGTAACAGACTGTTCAGGAACATAACTGCCCATAGACACAATATTTATACCCATTTTTATCCCCCTGATTAATTTCTTTAAAATAGTTATTGTAATATCACAAAATTTGTGTTATAGTATAAGTAAAGACTGTCTGAAAAAATAGTATCAGACATTTCTATTTTAATCTATTTTACATTATTTTGCAATGACTTTTTGTCACTTTAACGAACCAATTCCAAATTATCGTTGATTTGCACAAATTATTATGTTGAAATTCATACACATTGCAACAATTAAGAAAGGAATTTTTATATTATGAATATCGCTTTATTTTCGGGTCAGGGTTCACAGTATACCGGCATGACAAAGGATTTGTATGAATCCGACAGCTCACTTTCAGTAATTTTTGATACAGCCTCTGAAGTAATTGGCAGGGATATAAAGGATATATGCTTTAATGCCGATGAATCCGTACTTGCACAGACCGTAAACTCTCAGCCGGCAATTATGACCGCATCGCTTGTATGTCTTGAATCTGCAAAGAAAAAAGGTTTTGAATTTTCAGGTGTGGCAGGCCATTCACTCGGAGAATATGCCGCAATGGTAGCATGCGGAATAGTATCAATGGAGGACGGTTTCCGTCTTATAAAGGCACGTGCAGAGGCTATGGACAAAGCTGCAAAGGAAAACAAGGGTGCAATGTCAGCCGTGCTTAAGCTTTCTCCGGAACAGATTGAAGAAGTATGCAAATCCGTTGACGGCTATGTTGTACCGGTAAACTACAATTCACCACAGCAGACTGTTATTGCAGGAACTGTTGAGGCTGTCGCAAAGGCAACAGAGGAATTTACAAAGCTTAAAGCAAGAGTAGTTCCGCTTAAGGTAGCAAGTGCATTTCATTCAAAGCTTATGGAATCAGCTTCAAAGGAATTTTATGAAACTGCAAAGAATATAAAATTCAGAAAGCCTGAAATTAAATACTATTCAAACGTAACAGGTGCGGAACTTACTGATTTTTCAGATATGCCGTCACTTCTTGCAAAACATATAGTATCCCCCGTACTCTTTACATCAGAACTCAATGCAATGCAGAATGACGGATTTACTGCTTTCTATGAATTTGGCCCTAACAAGGTTCTCACAGGTCTCGTAAAGAAAACTTTAAAGGACGTTAAAGCAGTAAACATTGAAAATCTTAAAACTCTTGAGGAGGCATTCTGCAATGAATAAGTATACTTTAATCGGTCACCCTCTCGGACATTCCATGTCACCGATGATTCACGAAGGATTATTTAAGCTCAAAGGAAAAAACTTCCCTTATGACCTGACAGAAATAGCACCGGAAAATCTTTCATCAAAAGCAGATTTTCTCAGAAATCTTTCGGGATTCAATATAACAATTCCGCACAAGGTAGCAATCATTGACCTTATAGACGAAATGGCAGAAAGTGCAGAAAGATACAATTCTGTAAACTGCGTTGCAAATCAGGACGGAAAGCTTATCGGATACAATACCGACTGCGACGGATTTCTTTTATCAGTAAATTCAAAAAATATGCCCCTTGACGGAAACGTTCTCCTTATAGGTTGCGGAGGGGTCGGAAGAATGATTGCTGTTGAAACAGTACGTCATGGCGGAAAGCTTACTGTTGCACATATTCCGGAGGCTCTTGAAATGGCTGAAAACCTTAAAAGCGAAATTCTTGCAAAATATCCCTCAGCAGTCATTAAAACCATAGATATAAGCAAAATATCCGGAAGCTTTGACATGCTTATAAATGCATCACCGGTCGGAATGTATCCGAAATCTGACAGCTGTCCCGTAAGTGATGAAATAATATCAGCATGTGGCTGTGTATTTGATGTTGTATACAATCCGGTTGAAACTCTGCTTGTAAAGAAATTCAGGGAACAGGGAAAAACTGCTCTCGGCGGAACTGCTATGCTTGTATATCAGGCAGTAAAGGCTCATGAAATATGGAACGGCGATTTTTATACCGATGACGAAGTAAATTCCATTATAAAGGCTGTTGAAGAAAAAATCCGTTCCGACTTCAGATAAAAGGAGATTTTTTATGACTTTATATTTATGCGGATTTATGGGTTGCGGAAAAACTACTGTCGGAAAAATTATAGCAAAAAAGCTTGGTCTTGCCTATCTTGATTCCGATGAGGAAATAGTAATCAAGGAAAATATGACTATTCCGGAAATATTCGATAAAATGGGCGAACCTTATTTCCGTAAATCCGAAGCAGAAACTATTAAAAATTTCATAGGACACAAAGCTGTTGTATCATGCGGAGGCGGTGCTATGCTTAATTCCGACACAGCAAAAAGCGTATCCGAAAACGGCGGAATTATTGTATTTATAGATGTTCCGTTTGAAGTATGCTATGAAAGAATAAAAGGCGATTCAAACAGACCTATTGCCGTTCAGAGTACAAAGGAACAGCTCCTTGAACGCTATAATCAGCGTTATCCCATATACCTGAAAAATTCTGAAATCAGAGTTGAATGTGACTGTTCCCCTATGGAATCAGCCGAAAAAATAATTTCTGCAATAAAGCTCCGGAGGTAATAAATTCCCGATGAAAATATACAATGCTGAAATATATACTATGACCGATAAATCCGGCGGTATTATTGAAAACGGATATATTGAAATATCCGGAAGAAAAATTACAGCAGTAAAAAAAGGAACTCCCGAAAAAATCAGTCCGGAAGATATTGACGCTAAAGGAGGTACAATATACCCCGGATTTATCGATGCACATACACATCTCGGAATAATAGAGGACGGAATAGATTTTGAGGGCGATGACTGCAACGAATCCTCTGACCCTTTCACTCCTCAGATGCGTGCTATTGACGGAATAAATCCATTTGACAGATGTTTTTCAGAGGCAAGAAAAAGAGGTATTACAGCAGTAGCATCATGTCCCGGGAGTGCCAACGCATGCGGAGGAGAAATCGCATTTATCAAGACAGACGGAATATTTATAGATGATATGATTATTGACGGCGTAAAGGGTATGAAATTTGCACTCGGTGAAAATCCTAAGCGTGTATACAATGACAAGGACGAATCACCCGTTACAAGAATGGCAGTTTCCGCAATTATAAGAGAGGGACTCTATAAGGCAAAACGATATATGAATGACTATGATGCACATCTTGCAGACAGCGACAGCCTTGACCCTCCGGAATATGATATAAAATGCGAATCTCTTATACCGCTTTTAAAACGCAGAGCAAAAGCATATTTTCATTGTCACCGTGCCGATGATATTTGTACAGCTATAAGAATTTCACGTGAATTTAATCTGAAAGCCGTAATAATTCACGGAACTGAAGGCTATCTTGTTCCGGATATTCTGAAAAGATTTAAAATTCCCGTAATATGTGGGCCTGTAATATGCGACAGGTGCAAGCCCGAAATGAAAGGCCTTGACCTTAAAAATGCCGGAGAACTCAATAAAAATGGCGTTCTTACTGCTGTATGCACTGACCATACTGTAATCCCTATACAGTATCTTCCTGTTTCGGCACAGGCATGTCAGAAAGGCGGTCTGGATTTTATAGAGGCTCTCAAAGCAATCACAGTAAATCCTGCTTTAATTATCGGTGCAGAAAATTCAATAGGCTCTCTTAAACCTGATATGGACGCTGATTTGCAGTTATATCCGAAAAATTCAAATCCCCTTGACCTTCTTTCTGAACCCCGGCTTGTTATGATTAACGGTAAAACAGTATGAAAAAGCTCGCAGTATTAATTATATCGGCAGTTATGCTGTCCGATGTATGTGCATACAAATCATATGCGGAATCTTTATATTATACCGGTGACTATACTATAACTTACAGCGTATCTGAAAATGATACCATTACGATTTTAAAATGTTCCGGAAACGGTGAAAGCCTTTATATTCCCGATACAATAGACGGTTTTCCTGTCACAGAAATAAAGCCCTCCGCATTTGTATCATGCACAAATCTTAAAAAAATAGATGTTTCATATGATAACCAGTATTTTACAACCGAAAACAATATGCTTATGAGCCGTGACAGAATACAGCTTATAAAATATACAGGTTCAGACCATACGGCAGTAATTCCCTACGGAGTTGAAAAAATTCAGACACATGCATTTTTCGGCACGCAGGCAGAATATATAAATATTCCCGAAACTGTTTCATATATTGATGACTATGCATTTATGGGTTGCACATCTCTGAAAAGAATATATATTCCGAGCAGAGTTGAATATATAGGCAGGAGCTGTTTTTTCAGCTGTCCCTATCTCTCGGAAGTCTATATTCCCGAAGGAATTACAGCAATTTATGATGATACTTTCTATGCATGTCCGAGCCTTCAGGAATTGATTATTCCGCAGTCAGTTGTTTCAATAGGAAATGACATTCTCTCTCCGTCTGAAAGCAACACCTACAATCCGATTATATACGGCTTTTATGGAAGTCCCGCAAAGGAATATGCACAGGAAAATAATATCACTTACAGAATGATAGGCGATGTAAATAATGACTTTCAGCTTAATTCATCTGATGCCTCAAGCATACTTGCAGATTATGCATCAGTTTCCGCCGGAAATAATTCTTCATTCAGCCAGAGTCAGACAGTATGCGGAGATATAAACAGGGACGGCATTGTAAATTCCGCTGATGCCTCGGCTGTACTCTCAAAATACGCTGAAATTTCATCAGGCGGATAACAGCTTATTTTTTATGAAACTATTGCAAATCCCGAAAAATGTGATATAATAGTTATGCCGGTTTCTTTGCCGGAAAAATATTTATACCGGAGGAATCAATGAAAAAAATTACTGTTGTTACAGGTCATTACGGCACAGGAAAAACTAATCTTTCCGTAAATATCGCTATGAATATCAAGGCACAGGGCAAATCCGTATGCGTTATCGACCTTGACATTGTAAACCCGTATTTCCGGACTGCCGACTTTAAAAAGCTTTTTGAAGAAAATAATATAAAACTTGTTGCTCCCGAATATGCAAACTCAAATCTTGATATTCCTGCTCTGAGCTTTGATTTGGAACAGCTTGCAATGTCTGACAATTATCTTGTAATAGATGTCGGCGGAGATGATGCAGGTGCAACGGCTCTCGGAAGATATTCACAGGCTCTTGAAAAGTTCCGTGATGATATTGAGATGATTTATGTAATAAATGCATACCGCTATCTGACTCCGACTGCGGACGATGCTCTTGAGCTTATGTATGAAATCGAAAACGCCTCGCATATGAAGCATACCGCAATAGTAAACAATTCAAATCTCGGAAGCGAAACCACTCCCGAAACTATTGAAAATTCATTTGAATTTGCGGAAGAAATTTCCCTCAAAGCTGAACTTCCGATTCTCTTTAATGCATGCAGAGAGGATTTGGCTGAATTTATTGAAGATAAAAACCTTATGCCAATTAAAGTTTATGTAAAACCATTCTGGGAAAGGTAATTTCAATATGACAAAAGCCGGAAAAATTATAGCTCTGACATCAATAATTTTATGTGCTGTATCATTCATAAACAAGGCTCTCAAATATTCAGATATACCGCAGTTTATATTTGAATATGAAAAAAACGATAACGGCGGAATTACTATTACAGATTATACAGGAAAAAATTCTGATGTTATTATTCCCGATACTATCGGCAAGTTACCCGTTACGGAAATAGGCTACATGGGATACAATCAGAAAATCAAATCCGTAACTATTCCCGATAGCGTGAAAAAAATTTCCGAAAGTGCATTTTTCTGCTGTGAAAATCTTGAATATATAAATATTCCCGAAAGCGTTGAATATATAGGTGCAGAGGCATTTTTTGGAACTCCTTTTGAGGAAAGTCTCGGCAATGATGATTTTATAATAATCAACGATAAAATTCTCTATAAATACAACGGTAACAGCGATAACGTTACTATTCCCGACGGAGTTACTTCAATATGCAATTGGGTATTTTCCGAAAATAATCTGATAAATATTGAAATCCCCGAAAGCGTTGAATATATCGGCAGAGGAGCTTTTCAAAAATGCGAAAATCTGAAAAGCATTGATATTCCTGAAAATGTAAAAACTATTGAACCATATATTTTTAAGGAATGTAAATCACTTTCTGAAATTTCAATTCCTGATGGAACAGAAAAAATCGGGGATTCGGCATTTTTCGGCTGTGGAATTGAAAGTATAATCATACCTGATAAAATTACCGAAATTCCTGAAAGTGCTTTTGAAGAATGTTTCTCGCTGAAAGAAGTTAATTTCCCTGACGGTATTAAAACTATAGGCGATAAAGCTTTTCAGAACTGCACTTCACTCGAAAATATTAATTTCCCCGATGGTCTTGAAACTATCGGAAACGATGCGTTTTATAAAACTGCTTTAAAGGAAGTAATACTTCCTGACAGCGTTTCCGGTCTGGGAAATCATACTTTCAGAGAATGTACTTCTGTAAAAAAAATCAGGCTATCATCAAACTTAAAAACAATCCCAATAGAATGTTTTGACAGCTGTTCTTCTCTTACTGAAATTGAAATTCCGGAGGGCGTTGAAACAATCGAAATGAATGCATTTCAGAATAATTCGTCGCTCCGGTTTGTGAGACTTCCAGACAGTCTTAAAAATATAGAGCTTAATGCTTTCGCTGACAGCAATATTACATATGTATTTATTCCCGACAGCGTAGAATATTTC
>JAEDMB010000080.1 GCA_016303235.1 Oscillospiraceae bacterium | reverse complement strand
CCGCCATATCCGCAATTACTTTAACATTATAGCATATAAAAACTGAAATGTCAAGTATTTTGCTATTATATAAAAAATTAATCATTTTCGGGATTTTCAAAAATGGAGTTGAATTTTTCAGCCATTTCCTCTGATATAAAGTATGTATTTTCATCACGTTCAGAATTTCTTTTAAGGATATTTCTTTTCTGCTGTTCATCGGAAATATTTAGGAAATGCCATTCTATATCGAATCCGTGAGAATGATAAAATTCCCTGACCTGCTGTCTTTCGGATTTAGTCCAGAATCCCCAGTCAAGAATTACATCGATACCACATTCAAGTATTTCAACAGATTTTTTCAGCAGATATTCTTCAGATTTCCGGACTGTTTCGTTATGCTTTTCGCCGAGCTGTTCATCAAAAAGTGAGAGCATAAGCTCATCACATGAAAGAATAACAGCATTTCTTTCAGCTTTTAACTTTTTTGCAAGAGTGCTTTTCCCCGAACATACTTTTCCGCATGTAAGTATAGCTTTCGGCATAAATTATCACCTTAAAAATAAAAAAGTTTTCGGTCAAGCCTTTTTCAAAAGGCTTGCAGGGGAGGTAATGGAGGGGACAGAGTCCCCTCCATATAAAAAAACTACTTTGTATAAACTGCAACGATTTCAGCTATATACTGAACGTGAACAGGGTCTTTATCATAAGCGTTTCCGTAAGCATTTTTATCGGTAAAGCAATCGAGTGAAAGCTCCTGACGGTAAAGCTTACGGCATACTATAACAGTATCAGCTTCATCAAAAGCCATGCAGTTGTCGATTTCAACGGGAGTCAAGCCTGCTTCACTGATTTTATCGCAGTCTCTGCCCGATTTTGAACCGCATATTCTGAGAGCGTCCCTGTAATTTTCACCGAGGAAAGAAAGTGTAAAATATTCGCTGTTTTCAACGAATCCGTATGTAAATCTGTTAGGGCGGATATAGCATGAAACTATGTTTTTATTCCAGAGTACGCCCATCTGTCCCCATGATGCGGTCATAGTATTGAAACCGCTTTTGTCACCGGCAGTAATAAGCATCCATTTTTTTCCTATTGAATCAAACGGATTGAATTTCATAGATGAAATATCAGTTTTCTTGAAACTCATAATAATCTTCCTTTCAGAAATATAATATACATTTATATTATCATGGATTGCAGAATATTACAAGTATTTTTTCAGACTTTTCTGAGAACTGATTTATACTGAAGCCTTAATTTGTCAGTAATAAGTGCGATAAATTCGGAATTTGTAGGCTTGCCCTTTCCTGTATCAACAGTATATCCGAAAAATGAATTGAGAGTGTCAATATTTCCCCTGTCCCATGCGATTTCAATAGCATGGCGGATAGCTCTTTCAACTCTTGATGATGTAGTTTCATATATGCTTGCAACAGTGGGATACAAAAGCTTTGTTACACTTTCAAGAAGTGACTTGTCTTTTATTGAATATAGAATAGCCGTACGCAGATAATGATAGCCCTTTATATGTGCCGGAACTCCGAGCTGATGAATTATATCAGTTACAACAATCTCCATATCATCATTAATCATATTGAATTTATTCTGAATTGCCGATTTGACAGCAGAAAACAAATCATCAGCACTGTAAGGTTTCAGAAGATAATAAGATGCTCCGGCATCTAAAACCTGTCTTTCAATAAATTCGTTGTCATATGAAGAAGTTATTATGAAAATCGGAACTTTCAGGCATGATTCCCTTGCCTTTTTCATAACTGAAACTGCATCACCGTTCTGAGAGGATATATCAATGACCGCAACATCGGGACAGTCATTTTTAATAGCCTCATAGATAACTCCGCAGTCCTTTTTGCGTGTATAGGCATAAAGCCCGTTTTCACGGAGCTTGTTGGCTGAACATACTCCACATTCAGCAGAATCATCGCCGATAAGTACCTTTATTTTGTTGTTCATTTTGCAACCGTTGCTGGATATATATTTTTTTCTCTTATCCGGCAACGGTTTTCACCTCCTTAAATTTTTCTTTTGTTCTGCCTTTAAATAATAGCATATTATGGAAGTCGAATGCAATAGCGTTTTTTGTGTCAACAGGCTGTATTTTGTTGAAAAAATGCGAAAATTGTTGATAAAATATTATTTCGTTGAAATGCTGTATATCCTCTCGATTTTGTATGATATATTTGTGCATTGCGACAACCGGAAATTTTTTATATCAATGCTTGACAAATCAGAATATGTATGCTATAATGCTGTATGTAAGAATTGAATATTGATTCTATTGAGTAGGAGTATCCGAAATATAGATGTGCGGGCCCTGTGCAACAAGACACCGTGAACCATGTCAGGCGGGAAACCGAGCAGCATTAAGCGGATTGTCTTGTGTGCCGCAGACCAGCCTGCACATCTATGTTCCGGATATTTTCTGCTTTACGGATTTTCTGAGGATTTGCTATGAAAAATTTTAAAGCTAAATTTATCAATTTATAGCAAGAATACCCCCACTTCTAAGCGAACAAAGTGAGCGAAAGTGGGGGTGAATTGCATTAAAAAAATAAGTTGACAGGTTATAAAAGATATGCTAAAATAAAGTAAGAATCCTGACAACAGTAAAAATTGACGGTTGTGCTGACCAATCATTCAGCACATAAAATTTTTAGTGTCGGTTAGTCTTCCGCAAAAAGTATTCAGGATTACTAATAAAAAATTACTAAAAGTAGCGTTGTGGACTTAACTGTCCTATACAGTAGTGGCGAAGTGGACACGCCTGTAAGAATAAGGGTTGCCTGATTTTCAGGTGGAAACTTAAATACCAATCTTCTTACGAAGCCCCCACCTCTTAGCGAGTGTAACGAGCGTAGGTGGGGGAGAGTTCACTTACATAAAAACAAATATCGGAAAAATGTATCTTGAAAACCGTCAGCCCGAAAAAGCTCTGAAATGGTATCTTGAGGCTGTTGAAGAAAAATTAAATTATGCTACGGCTCTCGGAGGCTGTTCCCTTGCATACCTTATGCTTGGAGATAATGAAAACAGCAAAAAATATTATCAGTATGCAATAATTAACAATATTGAAGATTTAGAAGGTTTTAAAGATTATTACAAGGAAATAAGTGAAGGACTGCCCCTGAAAAAAGGAAGTGATTCTGTTGTATAAAGCATTATACCGCAAGTGGAGACCGCTTAAATTTGATGATGTAATATCTCAGGAACATATTACTGATACCCTTAAAAATCAGGTTATAAACAATAAAACTGCTCATGCGTATCTCTTTACAGGTTCAAGGGGTACGGGAAAAACTACATGTGCAAGAATACTTGCAAAAGCCGTAAACTGCAAGTCCGTTAAAGACGGCAATCCATGTCTTGAATGTGATATATGCCGTGATGCCGACAATGGCACTCTGACTGATATAGTTGAAATTGACGCAGCATCAAACAACGGTGTTGATGATATAAGGGAACTGCGTGATGCAACAGTTTATACTCCGGAAAGATGCAGTTATAAAATATATATTATAGATGAAGTTCATATGCTTTCAACGAGTGCATTCAATGCACTTCTGAAAATTATGGAAGAACCTCCCGATTATGTGAAATTCATACTTGCCACGACTGAAATTCACAAAGTTCCTGCTACTATCGTATCAAGATGTCAGAGATATGATTTCAGAAGAATAAAAACAGAGGATATTGCAAACAGACTTCTCTATATAGCAGAACAGGAAAATATAAATCTGACACAGGAAGGTGCATTTCTTATAGCAAGGCTTGCAGACGGCGGAATGCGTGATGCTATTTCACTCCTTGACCAGTGTTCCGTATGTGCAGATGTTATAACTCCCGAATCCGTTTCAGATACGGCAGGAATTGCCGGCAGGGATTACCTTTATGATATTATAGAATCCTTTGCTGAAAAAAATATTTCAAAATCACTTGATATTATAAATACTCTTTATAATAAGTCAAAAGACCTTTCAAGACTCTGCGAGGAGCTTATAACGCAAATCAGAAATATTATGCTTATAAAAATTTCCCCCGATTCTGCCGGAAATCTTGTGACAGGTCTGCCCGATGAAATCGAACGTCTGAAAAAAATAAGTCAGAATCTTGAAACTGAAAAAATTATGTCAATGCTTGATATTCTTCAGGAATGTTATGTCAAGATGTCAAAAGTTCTTAATAAGCGTGTTGAATTTGAAATGACTGCTATAAGGCTTTGCAGAGATGTTCCCACTGTTCAGACGGTACAGGCAGATAATACGGAAGTTCTTGAGAAAATCAAAAAACTTGAAAATCAGATAAAAAATGTTTCTTTATCTAAGGATAATGATATAGTTGACAAGCCTATAAAAAATGTTTCCATGGAAGAACCCAAGCCCAATATTGATATGAAAAATCTTAAGCTTGAGGAAATCCCCGAATTTGAAAAGTGGAATGATATTTTGGAAGAACTTAAAAAGGCAAATCCGGCAGTTGCGGGAAGTCTTTACGCTTCACATGCACAGGTTGCAGGAAATGTTCTGTTTATTACTGCCGAAAACCGCTGGTTTGTAGACCTTTTTAAAAATAAGGAAACAGCAGTTTCAATAGGCGAAACTATAAAGCGTGTGACCGGTCAGGCATATGCTCTCCGTGTCAGATGCCTTGTCACTAAGGAAGAACAGAAAAGTATGGCTGAAAAGCTTGTTGAAAAAGCAAAAAACAGCGGTATTGATACTGCTGTTGAATAAATTTAAAATTAATTGTTAAGGAGTTTTTTTCTATGAAAGCAAGAATACCTAAAAATATCGGCGGTGGCAACCAGAATGTCAACGCTATGATTAAACAGGCTCAGAAAATGCAGAATGATATTACTGACCTTCAGAACGATATTGAAAACAGAGAATTTTCCGCAACTTCAGGCGGAGGTGCTGTTGAAGTAGTCGTTACAGGAAAGAAAACTATAAAGTCACTTGCAATCAAGCCCGAAGTCGTTGACCCCGAAGATATTGAAATGCTTCAGGATTTGATTATCAGTGCCGTAAATGAGGCTGTAAACAACGTTGAACAGACTACCGAGGACGAAATGAGCAAGATTACCGGCGGAGTTTCACTTCCGGGACTGTTTTAATCTCTGATGGCTGACTGTAACGCACTGCCTCTTGTAGTACTTTCTGAAAAATTTGCACAGCTCCCCGGAATTGGTATGAAAACTGCACAGCGTCTCGCATACTATGTCATGACTATGGACGAAAAGGACGTTGAAGATTTTGCAAAAGCTATTGTAAATGCCAAAAAGACAGTTCACAGCTGTTCATGCTGTCAGAATCTCACTGAGCTTGATATATGCCCAATATGTGCTGATGATTCAAGGGACAAGTCTGTAATATGCGTTGTGGAATCCCCTAAGGACGTTACGGCTTTCGAGAGAACACGTGAATATAACGGCGTTTATCATGTTCTTCATGGACTTCTTTCGCCTATGGACGGAATAACTCCCGATTCTATAAGAATAAGGGAACTCCTTTCAAGAATTAATCAGGGAAATGTAAAAGAGGTAATTATGGCAACCAATCCGACTGTTGAGGGCGATGCCACTGCTATGTATATAGCAGGTCTGCTCAAGCCTCTCGGAATAACTGTTTCAAGACTTGCATTCGGACTTCCTGTCGGCGGAATACTTGAATACGCTGATGAAGTAACTCTCTATAAAGCTCTTGAAAACAGAAATAAAATGTAATGAATATAATTATTTTGCCCTTATCTTTATTGTTTTAAAAGATAAGGGTATTATTTTGCTGTAAAAGTTAAAACAAAAAAATATTTATTATAGCAAAAATTTTTCAAGGATTACTATTGACAAAGCAAAAATTTTGCAGTATAATATATTCAGAACAAAAAATTCTATTGATTTTTGTTCTGAAACATCTTAATTTAAGAAAGGAGATTTTTTAAAACTGTATTAAATGCAGTTAGAACTATTATGAATGAAATTCAAAAGGAATTTTCTGAAAATTTAAGGTTGAAATTGCATCAGGTAAAAGAAATTCTTGATTTCACCACACAGGAGTTAGCAAATCAGATAGGAGTAACTCGTCAGAGTTTTTCAAATCTTGAAAACCTCAACACAAACACAAACATCAATTCACTTCATGTTATTGCTATACTGTCAGTTATAGACCGCCGATTAAAGGATAGTGATGATATTCACAAAGTTCGGGAATTGATTGAAGTTGATAAATTTTTTGATACTTCGTGTTATGATAATGAAATTTCATTAGTTGACACTTGGTTTGAAATGCAGGGATTAACTCCAAAAACTCAAAATAATAATGGTGCAACTGGAAAGGAACTTATTATGAAAAACATAGGTATAATTGACACAAGTCAGCTTATCAATGACCCGACAAGTCTTTCAGTTATTATTGAAAAAGAAGATATTGTTTATATTCCGAGTGCAGTATTAAAAGAACTTGATAAGGTTTTAAACAATAAGATTTTTGATTCCGTTTTAGTTAATAAAATAATAACTGCTAAGCGAATGATAAAGCAATACAAAGGTAAAATTCGTATTTGGTATTCTAAAAAAGGTTTTGGAGACTCTACAATACTGCAACTTGTTATACAAGAAATCGCTGACCATACTGTAAGCTCTGTAAGTGTTTATACATTTGATAAAGATTTGGCAGACGAATGTCTTCACTGTAATCTCTCAAAAAGCATAAAACATAATGCAGAAGTGAAGGTTTTTGGATATACTAACGGTGAGTTTATAGAAAATAACGGAAATTGCGGAAATGTTGATTATCCTAAGATTATTACGGATTTACACACAATATTGTGGAGAGGTGGACAGTCTGTTTCAAGTGAGTTTTTTAATGATGAATGTATTGTAGAAGAGCAGGCACCAATTCCAACAATAAGCGGAAATAATCAGGTAATAAAGTTTTGGGCTCATTATGTTCAGGCAGGAGATATTTATCGCTTTTATAAATATATTAAACTTCATAAAGGTGAAACTATAACAGTAAATATTCTTACGTTTAATAATAATGCTGATATATATGCCGGACTTGTTGCTTATTCTGAATCGGATAATACAGAGCTTAAAAGCGAATATGTATCACTTGCCGGTAGTTACTGGAAAACAATCACCTTGCATATTGATTCAGATAAATATGATTACATTAATCTCGATATTATTGCAAATAAAAATTCTGTTTATGACGGCTTCTGGGACGGTGCAGATGGTTTCATTGATGACTTCAAAATCACAAAATAATTAAAATTTTCTGATAGCTTTATATTTCCCGTTCTGAAATATGAACGGGACTTTTTTTGATTTTCATTATTTTGTGTTGTACGCCGATGACGTACAAGCGTATTCACCAAAAACACACAAATATAAATTGTATTTTTGTGGCAGAAGTCAATTGACTTTTTCAGTCATTTTGGAATATAATATACTAAGATATTTTGTTTATAAGGAATGATTTTAAATGGGTAATAAAGTTGTAAAATTCGGCGGAAGCAGTCTTGCCGATGCTAATCAGTTTGTAAAGGTTGCAAATATAATAAAAAGTGACAGCAGAAGAAAATATGTTGTACCATCTGCACCGGGAAAAAGATTTTCTGATGATATAAAAGTAACTGATATGCTTTATACATGTGCTGAACTTGCTGGCAGTGGTGTTGATTTTTCAGAAACTTTTAATAAAATTACTGAACGCTATAACGGAATAATAAAAGACCTCGGTCTTGATTTCTCGCTTGACAAGGATTTTGAGGAAATAAAGGCAGAGCTTAAAGCAAGACCTGCTAAAGATTTTTCCGCAAGCCGTGGCGAATATCTCAACGGAAAACTTCTTTCCGCATATCTTGGATTTGAATTTGTAGATGCCGGAGATATAATTGTTTTCGATACAAACGGAAACCTTATTCTTGATGAAACTGTCAAACGCACAAGAGAACGCCTTTCAAAGTGTGAAAATGCCGTTATCCCTGGATTTTACGGAAAAACTACCGAGGGAATTGTAAAAACTTTTTCAAGGGGCGGTTCAGACGTTACCGGTTCAATCGTTGCAAGAGCTGTGAATGCTGATATATATGAAAACTGGACAGATGTTTCTGGATTCCTCGTTGCAGACCCGAGAGTCGTTGAAAATCCCGATGTAATCAGTGTTATCACATATAAGGAACTCCGTGAGCTTTCATATATGGGTGCAACTGTACTCCATGAAGATGCTATATTCCCCGTAAGAGAAGCGGGCATACCGATTAATATAAAAAATACCAACAGACCTGAAGATGACGGCACTATGATTGTATCAGATGACCACGATTTTGATGACGAATCCTGTCCGCATACTATAACAGGAATAGCGGGCAGAAAGGGATTCAGCGTAATCAATATCGAAAAGGCAATGATGAACAGTGAAAAAGGATTCGGAATGAAAGTTCTGAAAGTTCTCTATGATAACGGAATTTCATTTGAACATATGCCTTCGGGAATCGATACCATGAGCGTTGTTGTTGATACCGCTACTCTTGAACCTGTTGAAGATAAGATTGTTGCACAGCTCCGTAAGGACGTAAAGCCTGACCACCTCGAAATTGAACACGGAATTGCACTTCTTGCAATA
>JAEDMB010000079.1 GCA_016303235.1 Oscillospiraceae bacterium | reverse complement strand
ATAACCTTTGCACCCTCGGACGCAAATAATTTTGCAATGCCTGTGCCGATACCGCTTGTTGAACCGGTAACAATTGCAACCTTTTCCGCTAATCTTTTCATAACAACCTCCTGATTTTTTTATATTTTATAAAATGCCGTAGTATTACAGTATCATTATACAGCTTTTTTACAAAAAAGTCAAGCATATCTGAATATTTTTATTGAGAATTAATATTTTTTTATTTCATACTTTTCAGCTGGTTCTGAAGTTCAATCATACGGTTACGGCAGGCAGTAATTTCTCCTGTATACTTGTTGAACCATTCGGTATCAGCTTCATTTGGTTCTTCCTGAAGGAGGATAGCCTGAACGAGTGCGGACTGTGAACGTGAACGTTTTCTTTCGATTTCCTCAATAGTTTTACGGCATTTTTTAATTTCTTTCATAAGCTTTCTTTTTTCAAACATAGGGAATCCTCCGTTAAAAGCCTTTTTTGTCTATTGAATCAACAATTTTTTCGGCATCTTCATAGCCTTTGTCGAGATTTTCCGTAATATCTTCAACAGCCTTTGAAATTTCCTCAAGCCTTTCGGACATCTGCCGGGGATACATTACAAAACAGTAGTGAAGTTCATTGATAATATTCTGCCTGTAACTGCTGTAATCATTAATCAGGAAAACCATACTTCTTGCAGTTCCCATATCTGACAGAATCATATTGTAATGTTTTTCGTAATCTGTACCCTTTTCGAGATAGATATTTATTTCTTCATATGTCAGAGTGAGATTTTCCATATACTGATTTTTATAGGCAATCTGATTTTTTTTCTTTTCGTCAATGTAAAGACCAATAAAAACGCAGAGAGCTATTGCAAGAATAATGCTAATTGCTATTGCTATGTACATTTTCCTTTTCATTATTTTTTCCTGATTCAATTTCTTTCACCTCACTGACCGCATAATTTTCTTCATAGAGACGCTTTTTTTCCTTTTCAATGGCTGACCGCATACGTTCTTCATCACATTCGGTTTTGATTTTTGAAATAGTAATCACTTCATATACAGCAGTTGCAAGAGTTGGAATTATTACACAGAGCATAAGCATTTTTTTTGAATTTGCAAAAGAGCCGACCCATTTAAGAAACTTTATTTTTCCGGAATATTTTCCTATAATATTTTCTTTTCTGACGGCAGTGTTGTCATCGGCGGGATTTGCATCGCCTCTTGTTATAAATTCTCCGGAAGTTATTCCGGCAATGCGGTGAGTATTGATTTTTCCGTAAATTTCGCTGTCCTCGGAATAAAAGGATATAATATCACCCTTTTGCAGTGATTCCGGAGAGACTTTCTTAACAATTATGTAGTCTCCTGTTTTAAGAGTGGGAGTCATACTCGGAGTAACAATTTTAAGTATGCATACACCGCCGATAAAAGCAGGTTTTTCACGTATTCCGCATATCGTTATGTATATATTAAGAACGATAAGCACGGAAAGCAGGGCAGTCAGTATAATTCCGGAAGCTTTTTTCAGACATCTGAAAATCTTCATTTTTACCTCTTTTTATTAAGAAAAACAGTGATTTTATATCTTAATTTTTTCAGCGGATTTGAAGAATTGGCATCAAAAACGTTTCTGATTCTGATTTTTTCCTGTCTCTGCTGATTTTTCTTTTCTTTTTCAATGCGTTTTTCCTCAAGGGTATACTGTTCAAGACGCTTTTCAATTTTAAGAAGTTCAAGGCTTTCAGCGGACATACTGCTTGTATCTTCCGTATGTCCCATAAATTTCATAAGCTTTTTGAAACCACGCTTTGCGACATAATAGGGATTTTTTGAATATTCGGCATAGATAACTTCAAAAGGCTTGCTTTCGATGAGTTTTCTTTCGGCACGGAGTCGCTGAACACGTTCGGCACTGATTCTCTCACGTTCAAGACGTGCATTGGTTTCTTCTTCACGGCGTTTTTTGATTTCCCCGATATTTTCATCGGATTCATTTTCAACGGCACTGACGAGTTCAGCCTCTGCACGTTTTGCACTTTCAATTCTTTCCTGTTCCTCACGCTGACGCTGTTCTTCTTCAGCCCTTGCACGTTCTTCAGCTTCTGCACGTTCACGCTCTTTACGCTTGAGTTCCTCCTGTTCACGGAAAATGCGTTCTTCTTCCTCACGCTTTTTCTGTTCCATAATTTCACGGAGTTTCTTTTCTTTTTCTTCCTTAAGGCGTTTTTCTTCTTCGAGGCGTTCCTGTTCACGCTTACGCTCTGCCATGAGACGCTGTTCTTCGGCACGACGCATTTCTTCTTCAATTTTTCTGCGTTCGGCTTCTTCAGCGAGACGCTTTTCTTCAAGAATATGGTTTTCCTCATCGATAAGATACTGTTTTTCGACAGCAATTATTTTATCTATTTCTTCTGCTATTTCCGAAGAATTTTCGGGCAGTTCTCTTTTCAGCCTGTATCCGTTTGAAAGAGATTTTTCCTCCTCAACAGTAACATCATATTCGGAGGAGCTTTCGAGATTAAACTGCTTTATAATTTTCGGGGAATACGTTCTTTTTTTTCTGCCCTTTATATCATCAGCATTTTCAAGTCCGGTATGATAGCCGAGTAGCATATAATTCATAGATGCCATTCTGTTCAGGTCGGAAATAAATTCCGGAGAGGGATTTTGTGCAGAATCGGCTGTATAAATATCATATCCGACTTTGTCATAACCCTCTATGAACTGCCAGAGTACGAGACATGCTTTTAAGTCTACATTTTTCATAATGGCATTTGTTTTCATAACGGGAGGGCGTATAAAGGCATTCCCCATTTTCTGACAGAATTTAGAACCCTTGTAGCTTTCGACAGCAAGCTTTATTTTTTCAATTCTTTCCCATGTGGAATATCCGGATTCTGAATTATTATCCGGAACTTCTGAAATTTCGACTTTCATAGAAAAGCGACAGCTACCGCCGTTTCCTGTATCAGTAACAGTGCTGTAATCAAGAGAATAAGCATCTTCGTTTTTAGTGACTTCCTTTAATTTTTCATATCGTCTTGTAACGAATATATAAAGGCGGTCAATAAGCGTGTTCAGGAATTTATTTTCATATGTCAGCAGACTTTCTTCCTTATAGATATTCAGAATTTTTGAGGGAGTAATCCTGCCTGTTTTTTCGTCAATATCCTGAATAAGATTTGTATGCTGTGCGAGATGCTTTATAGATTCGACAGTAATTTTTTTTGAAAGTGCAATAGGAACTATTTCTTCATTGTCCTCAATAGTTACACGGGGATTTCTTATAACCTTGTCGATATGCAAAAGACCTTCTTCAATTGCATCAACCCATGACAAATCAACGGTTTTTTTCATAATTCTGCGGTTATATGAGATTGAATTTTTCCCCGAACGAACGAGAGTTTCCATAGGAGCAAGGCTTTTGTCAGAGCCTCTGAAATTTTTATACCATCTGCTGATTTCACCGCCCAAGGCTTTCCCCTCTTTTCGTTAATTAATAAAGTTTCTGCAGTCTTTCGAGATATGCAACAGATTCCTTCATATTGTTTTTGCCGAATGATTTCTGAAGATAAACGCAGAGTTCTTTAAGCTCGTCACGTAGCATAGCGAGATTGAGCGATTCAAATTTTCTGAAAATCTTTGTAGCAAGAACATAGTCGATACCGTCAATTTCTTCACCGCCACATGCAACATAAACAGGGACAAAAAGATTCATCTGCTTTATAATACGGTTACCGAATGCAACTCTGAGCTTTTCTATTACCCAGAGGTCAAGGAGCTGAATTTTACGCAGGTTTTCCTGATTTATCGGATATTTTTCAATAGCCTCCTTGAAAAGTGCATTAAGTCTTGTAAATCCGATTCTTGCGGGAGGAGTATCGGGAGCATCAAAAGCCACGCCCTTTGAATCGAGGTTTATAGGCTGAGCACGGTCATAAACCTTATCGGAAATTGAAAACGTTGAATCATCGTTGTTAGCCGTTCCGATATACCATATATTCTGCGGAATACAAAGCTTTCCGTGGTCAAGGTGAACGGGGTCTGTACTCCATACATTGGGAACAAGACTTAATTTCCATTCATTAGGGTCGGGCATTTCGAGAATAGAAAGCATTTCCGCAAAGTAATATTCAACTCGTGCGATATTCATTTCATCAAGAAGAATAAGATTTATGTCATCATTATAGCTTGAATCGTAAATTCTTTTGAGAACTTCGGTTTCATTGAAATTCTTTGTAAATTCGTTGAAAAATCCGAAAAGTTCGGTTCTGTCACGCCATGACGGCTGAACAGATGCGATAGTTGTATCCTTTCCGATAAATTTTCCGAAAGAATAGGGGAGCGATGTTTTACCTGTACCGGAAATACCCTGTAAAATAAGGAGTTTTGTTGATGCAAGTCCCGCAACAAAGAGCCATATTGTTTTAAGCTCATAAAAAAGATGCATTCTTGAACATGCAAAATTTCTGTAAGCTACACAGAGCTGTGCCAAATCCATTGACTGGTCATATTGCGGTGCAGTGTAATGCTTGTAGAAATTGTCAACTTCAATAAGCTTTGAAAAGCGGTAATCGCTTGTCTGAATAACGCCGTCAGCCGTAACAAGTTCCTCTGCCGGAGCTTTTTCCTTATTTTCAGCAGATTCCGCAACGGCATTTGCGGAGAGCATTTCCGGAGCAAGTCCGAGCTGTGAAACTTTCATAGCCATAAGTTCATCTTTTTCCTTGTTCAGCTTGAGAACCTGTCTCTGAAGGTCGGCGAGTTCCTCGAGCAAATCCTCATTGCTTACGATTGAATGGCGGAATCTTATGTATTTTCTTACGGCAAGCACAAGCATTGCACCGATAAGCACGAAAACTGCAATAACAAGTATAATTGAAATAATTGAAAGAATCCATTCAGCTATATTAAAGCTTCCGGAATGTTCCTTGAATATCTGAACATATTCCTTTATATCGAAAATCTGTTTCAGACCTTCCCAGAAGCCTTTGAAAATCTTGCCAAAACCTTTAAGAATTTCCGAAATAAAGATGAAAAACCATTTTAAAAAATCGTTCATATCTTATTTTTCCCCGCTGTTTTCGGGAGCGTTTTCCTTGGCTTTCTGCTGTTCCATAATGTATTCTTCAACTGCTCTGCGTTTAATTTCCTCCTCATCAGCGGAAGTGAGTGCCGGACGCTTTATTTCAATAATTGTAACAATCATCTTGTAAAGCTCAAATAGGAAAAACAGTGCCATAGGAATCAGAATACATATCAGAAATCCTGTTTTTGTACGGAGAAAGCTCATTACTTTTCCGAATCCCGAAATTTTTACATCAGTCCATTTTCCGATAATATCAGCAGGATAAACTGAAATATCATCATTTGAACCGTTATTGTCGCCTCGTGTTATAAAATTCTTTGAACTGCTGGATTCATTTATTTCAACGATTCTATGGGTATTTTTAACTTTTTTCCCGTCGATGATAGTCCAGAATGTTATAACATCGTCTTTCTGGAGTTCGTTTATGTCATCGACTTCACGGCAGATAATCAGGTCATTTTTTTCAAATGTCGGTTTCATTGAATCAGATTCAACAGTGAATGGCATAAATCCCAGAAGACTTGGAACTCCGTTGTTTCTGTCGGCTGTAAAGACCAAAAGGGTTACAATAAGTGCAAAAATAAGAATAATCCACGAAAGAGTGCTGAAAATGATTTTGAATACTTTTTTCATACTAAAAATATCTCCTTAAAATTAAGTGTTTTCAATTATTTTGAAATTCATTCCGAGTTTCATAGTTCCGCCTATAATATCATTTGTGCAGTCGGGGTCATTGCCTTCGAGCCAGATAACTATTGTATATTTATCCTTTTCGGCAGGCTTGAAATTTTCGTGCTTGTTGGTCATAACCTTTGTAGAAGATGCAAATTCCCTGTCACAGTCACTTTCCTTTCCGCCACCGTTTGACTTTGTTTTGCCGTATACCGTTTTTTCACCGTTTTTATAAACAGCAACACGTATAGCCTCATCGACTCCGCCCTCGGCACTTTCAATATTGATTTCGCCCGTATATGTAACAGTATCCTCACCCGAATTTATAAGATAGAAAGTATAGGCAATATAATTCTCTCCGTTATGATTTCCGTTGATTTTGTCAATATTCGGGGGCAAATCCTCACCGCTTATATTAGTCATATCATAAACAATATCAGCATTGAGAACGGCGAGAGACCTTTCATATTCGGGGGTTTCGGAAAGAGTAAGCCCCTGATTTATCATGTCATACTTGCTTATTTTGACCGTAAAGCTTCCGAACTTGTCATAAAAATAAGAAATGGCATAGCCTACGGAAATAACGGCAACAATTATAATTGTCAGTACGGCAAGCATACGCATAATGACGGTATATTTTTTAGTTTCTGCAACGTTACGCCTGAGCGTAATGGAACTGCTTTTTGTATCAGCAGATTTTTCATCGGATTTTTTTTGCTTTTTTTCAGTGGTTTTTGCCAAATGCTCTGCACCTCCTTTTTATTTTTCGGATTTTCTTCTGAAAGCGTATCTTGAACTCATAAAATCACCGTCAGCGGTATAAAGACAGCCCAGCTCACTGAAAACGGCTGAACGCTCCTTGTCAGCGTAAGGAACTATAACTTCCGCACCAAGCTGTGAGGCAAGTCCGACAAGTGATTTTATACAAATATTCTGACGTTCATTTTTTCCTGCCAGAAGACAGACTGACTTGTCAAGAATAACATAGTCTATCGGAAATTCCGCAATGCTGAAAACAGGAGAACCGGCAATGCCGAAATCAGAAAGCATAAAATGAAATCCCTCTGCTGATAATGATGAAAGAATGGCTGAAGCTGTTCCGTCATTTTCAAAAAGAATGTCAGAGGAAACTTCAAAACATATATTATCCGGGTCAGTTTCAAAACGCTTGCACATTCCGGAAATATCAACGGCAGAATTTTCATCTTTAAGGTAACGCACAGGCATATAAATGCTTATATGCCTCGGCAAAGTTCCCTTTTCCTCAAAAGCTTTCATTGAACGCAGAAGCTGAACCATTCCCAGTTTAAAAAGTTCAACGCACTGGTCAGAATTTTCTGCTGTTGTGCGGTAAAAATCGGGGAGCATAGTTCCGATAAGCGGTGAATTTAACCTCATCTGCGACTGATAAAAGGCAGGTGTTCCGGATTTAATACGCCTTACAGGACGGTAATAAAGTTCAACAGCTCTTACACCGTCAACCGTTGAAAAATTCTTACTGCTGTTCATAAGCATACCTCTTTTTTCCTTATTATAAATATTATACGGCATTTTTCCCTTAAAGTCAATACATTACCGCTGAAATGATAAAATCCCCGCTTTTAACGGGGATTTATATTCTTTTAAAGGGAGTTAATTTTATGGAGTTGTAATCTTGGAGAACTTGAGAGAAATAGCCCAGTCCTGACCAGCGTTGTCGTTCCAACATTCGCCGTCTTCACCGTCAAGCCATACTCTGATTATGAGCTTTTTAGCTTCGCTGTAGTCCTTGCCTGTTGTACTACCTGCAACAGTTGCAACAGTATCGGGAGTGTCTGTAGGAGTAGCAGTAGCAACAGAAGTAGGTTTAATAGCTGTATACTTTGTATAAGTAGCCGGAATGTATGAAGAGCCATCAGAAGCGTGTGCTTCGCTACCTAAACCACTAACACCATACAAATCAGTGTCTAACATACTAACGTTACCGCCAATTGCTCTCTTATAGTTCAGTGAGTCGAGAATAGAAGGATTATCATTTGCCCACACATTTGACTTAGCCCAAATACCTGTATAATCCTCACCATTAGCATAGTCTTTCTTACTTTCGGACGTAGCTCCATTTTGAGTTGTATCCCAAGCATCTTTCAGCGGAATGATGTTCTTTTCATTAGCAACCGCAGCATCACCTGCTAAACAAGCAACTGCACCTGTTGTAGTATCTTCTGAAACAGCTTCGCCATCAAGTATAGCAACTCTGACTGCTCTATACAGTTCAAGGTCAGTTTGCTTATTTGAAGCACCAGCTCCTTCATTCAATGAAGCTGGAAGAACATATCCATCAACAGAAAGACTTACTGCTTCATTTGAAGAAGTTCTAAGCCAGATAGGAATATCTACATAATATCCATCATCGTTTGTCTTATTGTAAGCTGACGCTTGTGCGTAATTACCATTTCCGCCACTTGCCCATTTATCTGTATTTCTATCCGCTGTAAGTGCATGGAGAGTAGCTTTATAAGTTCCTGAACCACTATCAGAAACAGTATTAAGTCCGTTTGTTGCCTGATAATAAGAAGCATTTCCTTTAACTGTTTTACCTACACCACTTGCATCAGGAGTAAAGAATATTTCTTTACCATTATAAGAAGAAGCGGGCATTAATCTACCAAAATCATAATATGCACTGATATCAGCACTGTTAGACCAGTCCCAGAAATTTGTAGGTGCTTTAACATCACCATTATCTGCATTTGTTTTGTCAGTATCTTTTACTAAAACACCGCTACTATTTGCAAGAGACTTTCCATTTTCGGCGGTTTCTGCCGTACTATTATTTGTTCCGATTGTACCAAGCGAAATCTGAATATCTTCCGGAGTTGTTGCTGTCATTCTGATATTGTTAACTTCAACTTCACGGCTCATTGTGAACCAGGCGTATGTAGAAGTTGAGAGCA